>NZ_JBIUHC010000010.1:0-123969 GCF_044627735.1 Cupriavidus sp. CuC1
CGCGCGCGGCGCGCAGCGCGGCCGCCGCGCCCGACAGGCGCAGGTGCAGCACGCCGTCGTGCCAGGCCGAGGCGGCAATCGGCAGGGGCTGGCCGCCCCAGTCGTTGAGGCGGTCGAGCGCCGCGGCCTCGTCCAGCGCAAAGCGCAGCGTGGCGTCGTCGAAGGGCACCGGCAGCACTTTAAGCGAGACTTCCAGGATCAGTCCCAGCGTGCCGAGCGATCCGGACATCAGGCGCGAGACGTCATAGCCGGCCACGTTCTTCATCACCTGGCCGCCGAAGCTCAGGACGTCGCCTCGGCCATCCATCACGCGCGTGCCCAGCACAAAGTCACGCAGCGCGCCCACCGCCTGCCGGCGCGGGCCGGACAGGCCGGCGGCCACCGCGCCGCCGATCGTGGCCACGTCGCTGCCATCGGCGCCCGTGCTGAAATGCGGCGGCTCGAACGCCAGCATCTGGCGCCGCTCGGCCAGCGCCGCCTCGATCTCCGTCAGCGGCGTGCCGCAGCGCGCGGTGATCACCAGCTCGGGCGGGTCGTAGTCGACAATGCCGGTGTAGGCACGCGTGTCGAGCAGCGCCCCTTGCGCTTGCTGGCCGTAGAAATCCTTGCTGCCGCCGCCACGCAGGCGCAGCGGCGCGCGCGTGTCGGTGGCATGCCGGATGGCATCGCGAAAGGCGGTGAGGGTGGCTTGCTGATCGGATGGCATGGCTGGCATGGTGGCTGGCTGGTGTCGGCTTGAACTAAGTCAGGCGGAAGAAGTGGGGCGGCGGGTTGGCGCCTCGGCGGGTGCGCGGGAGCCTGCCGGCTCGCGTTCGCTCTCGTCCTGGTAAGGCGGCAGCTCGGTGCCGCAGTGCTTGCAGTAGCCGGCGTCGGGTTCGTGGCCTTCGGTCAGGCAATGGTTGCAGGTGCGCGTGGTCAGTGGCCGCTTCATGATGCTGGCGGCTAGCTCGGCGCCCACGATGCCGGTGGGAAAGGCAATGATGCCGTAGCCCAGCAGGATGGTCAGCGAGGTGATGAACTGGCCCAGCGGTGTCTTGGGCACCATGTCGCCAAAGCCGGTGGTGGTCAGCGTCACCACCGCCCAGTACATGCTAACGGGGATGCTGGTGAAGCCGTGCTGCGGGCCTTCCACCACATACATCACGGTGCCGAGGATCACGGTGATGATGAACACCGTGCCGAGGAAGACGAAGATCTTGCGCCGGCTGTTGGCCAGCGCGCGGTACAGGATCTGCGCCTCCTCGAAATACACCGTCAGCTTGAGGATCCGGAACACGCGCAGCAGCCGCAGCAGGCGCACGTCGATCAGGAACGCCAGCTCGGGCACGAAGAAGGCGAGCCAGGTCGGAATGATCGACAGGAAGTCGACCACGCCGAAGAAGCTGAACACATAGCGCAGCGGCCGGCGCACCACCAGGATGCGCATCACGTATTCGGCGGTAAATAACAGCGTGAATAGCCACTCCAGCACCGTGAACACGCGGCCCAGCCGCAGGTTCACGGCCGGCAGGCTGTCGAACACCACGATCAGCACGCTGGTGACGATGGCCAGCAGCAAGGTGATGTCGAACAGCCGCCCGTTGCGCGTGTCGGCCTCGAAGATGATGGTGTACCAGCGCTCGCGCCAGCCCGATTCGGGCTTGCCGAGGCGCTGGCGGGTTTGCGCGCTGCTGCGGGCGCGTTGCGTGGCGTTGGGACCGGCCATGTTCAGAAACGCGGCAGGTCGGGATGCGGCAGCAGGCCGCGCTTCACATGCATGCGCCCGTACTCGGCGCAGCGCGCCAGCGTGGGAATGGCCTTGTCGGGGTTGAGCAGGCGCGCCGGGTCGAAGGCCGCCTTGACGCCGAAGAACATCTCGCGCTCCTCCGCGGAGAACTGCACGCACATCGAGTTGAGCTTTTCCACGCCCACGCCGTGCTCGCCGGTCACCGTGCCGCCGAGCTCCACGCAGCTCTCCAGGATGTCGGAGCCGAACAGCTCGGCGCGGTGCCATTCGTCCTGGTCCGCACCATCGAACAGGATCAGTGGATGCATGTTGCCGTCGCCCGCATGGAACACATTCATGCAGCGCAGGCCGTACTTGCGCTCCATCTCCTCGATGCGCTTGAGCAGCGTGCCGATGTGCTTGCGCGGGATGGTGCCGTCCATGCAGTAGTAGTCCGGCGAGATGCGGCCGGCGGCGGGGAAGGCATTCTTGCGCCCACTCCAGAAGCGCAGCCGCTCGGGCTCGCTTTGCGACACCTGGATGCGGCTGGCGCCTGAGGCGCGCAGCACCTCGCTCATGCGCTCCACTTCCTCGGCCACCTCTTCCGGCGTGCCGTCGGATTCGCACAGCAGGATGGCGGCGGCGTCCAGGTCGTAGCCGGCACGCACGAATTCCTCGACCGCGGCGGTGGCGGGCTTGTCCATCATTTCCAAGCCGGCCGGAATGATGCCGGCGCCGATCACGTCGGCCACTGCGTTGCCGCCCTTGGCCACGTCATCGAAGCTGGCCATGATCACCTGCGCCAGCTGCGGCTTGGGGATCAGCTTGACGGTGACCTCGGTCACCACCGCCAGCATGCCCTCGGAGCCGATCACCGCGGCCAGCAGGTCCAGCCCCGGCGCGTCGGGCGCTTCCGAGCCGAACTCTACCACTTCGCCTTCCATGGTGACGGCGCGCACGCGCAGCACGTTGTGCACCGTCAGGCCGTACTTCAGGCAATGCACGCCGCCCGAGTTCTCGCTGACGTTGCCGCCGATGGTGCAGGCGATCTGCGACGAAGGATCGGGCGCGTAATAGAGGTTGTACTGCGCGGCGGCCTCGGAGATGGCGAGATTGCGCACGCCGGGCTGGACCACCGCGGTGCGCGAGCGCGCGTCCACGCTGACGATCCGCTTGAACTTGGCCAGCGACAGCACCAGGCCGGTGGCGATCGGCATGGCTCCGCCCGACAGGCTGGTGCCGGCGCCGCGCGGCACCACGGGGACCTGCAGCGCATGGCACAGGCGCAGGATGGCGCAGACCTGGTCCTCGTTGTCGGGCAGCGCCACGGCCATCGGCACCTGGCGATAGGCCGCCAGGCCGTCGCACTCGTAGGGCACGGTGTCCTCGGGTTTCCACAGCAACGCCGCATCGGGCAGGATTTTCGCCAGGCCCGCGAGCAACGCGTTGCGGCGTGTGTCGTCGGCGACCAGTGAGGCTTCGTGCGGGGCGTTCATGGCAACTCCTGTTATGGCCGCCGGCGCCCGCCATGGCAGGGCGGGAGCGGGTGGGGAGCAAGGACTATAGCGCAGCCAGGTGGCTGCGCAGCCCTGTGGCGACGTGAATTCCGCATGGCAGGCCGATCAAAATCGCTCATGACGGCATTGGCCCGGAACGTGCCATGCGGGCGGTGTCGCGCAGGAGCCTCGCGAGCTGGCCGGTACCAATCCAGCTTAGCACCGGCGCGGCGCAAGGCGTCGATAGGGCGCCTTATTGTCCGCGCGGCGCCAGCATGTGCACCATTTCCAGCTTGTCGTGATAGTCCGGTGCCACATAGAGCGCCTGCGGCTCCACGCCGTAGCGCACGAAGCCCATGGCTTCATAAAGCGCGATCGCGGGCGCATTGATGACGTTGACGCAGAGCGTGACCTGGCGCAGGCCGGGCATGGCGGCAGCCACCGCCATCGCCTGCTCCATGAGCTGCCGCCCGAGACGCCGGTCGCGATAGCCCGGCGCTACATACATACCCCAGATAAAGGCCTTGTGGCGCTGCTTGACCTTGTCCTCGCGCATCACCCCGACCACGCCGGCCAGCGCGGTGCCGCCCTCGGTGGCTTCAAAGGCGCCGATCACAGCCTTTTCGGGCGTTGCCTCAAGGCGGCCGGCGATGGTGGCCAGCGGCAGGTCACTCTCTTCCTCGAAGCTGGAGCCAAAGGCAGCGGGCGCTTCCAGCAGGCCTTCGAGGCGCAACGCCTGGAAGGCTCTGGCATCGGCGGGGGTTAGCGGGCGGATCTGCATGGGGTTCTTCTCCGGGGGCCGGCCGAACAGCCAGCCAGTCTTACCAGTCCAGGCTGAGCAGCCAGTCGACGAAATACCGCGCCTCCGGCTTGAGCGGGGCCTGTTCGCGCTCGACGATGTAGTAGCCGTGCGGCGATACCGATTCGATATCCAGCAGCCGCACCATCTGGCCCAGCGACAGCCAGTGCCGGGCCATGCGCTGGCGCACCAGCGCCACGCCCTGGTTGGAGGCGATGGCTTCCAGCATCAGGCCGATGTCGTTGAATTGCGGGCCGGTCTGGGGTTCGGGCCAGTCCAGGCCGGCGGTCTCGAACCAGGGCTTCCAGGGCTCCAGCGGGCTGCGCAACAGCACCAGGTTGTGCAGGTGCTCGGGTCTGGTGATGGCGCGGCCGTCAATGCGCTCGTAGTACTCGCGCCCGCAGGCCGGGAACACCGGCTCGACCAGCAGCTTGGTGGTCTTCAGGTCGGGGTAGCGTCCGGTGCCGTAGCGGATCTCCACATCGGTGTCTTCCGCCTTCACGTCCAGGAAGGGGATGGCCAGGTGCAGCTCGGTGTCGATGTGCGGGTACAGCGCGGTGAACTCGGGCAGGCGCGGCACCAGGTGCTGGCGGCCGAAGGTGGGTGGGATCGCCACGCGCAGGCGGGTGCGCTGCTTGTTGTACTCGGGCCGGGCCAGTTCGTTGAGCGACTTGAGGGCATCTTGCACGTTGCGCAGGTAGCGCGTGCCAGCGGCCGTCAGCCGCAGCGCGGCATTGGCGCGCACGAAGAGGTCCTCGCCCCACAGTTCCTCGAGGTTCTTGATGCGGTGCGACACCGCGCTGGGCGTGACCGACAGCTCCTCTGCCGCGCGCGCGAAGCTGCCCAGCCGGGCGGCGGCTTCGAACGCGATCAGCAGGTGCAGCGGCGGGACGCGGTTGAACACGGATGCCATGCCGTGCCGGTCCGCTAGCGCACCGGGCGGAAGATCTTGCCCGGGTTGAGGATGTGGTTGGGATCGAGCGCGTTCTTGATAGCGCGCATCAGGTCGAGCGCGTCTTCGCCGTGCTCGCTGACCAGGAAATCCATCTTGTGCAGCCCCACGCCGTGCTCGCCGGTGCAGGTGCCGCCCATGGCCAGCGCGCGCTCCACGATGCGCCGGTTGATGGTCTCGGCCTCGGCGAGTTCTTCTGGCTTTTCAGGATCGGTGAGAATCGCGACGTGGAAATTGCCGTCGCCCACATGGCCCACGATGGGGCAGGGCAGGCTGGACGCATTGAGGTCGCGTTCGGTCTCGGTCACGCAATCGGCCAGGCGGGAGATCGGCACGCAGACGTCGGTGGTGACCGCCTTGCAGCCCGGCTTGAGCTGCAGCATGGCGAAGTACGCGGTATGGCGCGCGTTCCACAGGCGGCTGCGGTCTTCCGGCCGCGTGGCCCACTCGAAGCCCTGGCCGCCATTGTCGGCGGCGATCTGCTGCACGGTCTCGGCCTGCTCCTTGACGCCGGCCTCGGTGCCATGGAATTCGAAGAACAGGTGCGGCATCTCCGGCATGGACAGGTTGTCGTGCCGGTTGATGGCGCGGATGGCCAGCGCGTCGACAAACTCCACGCGCGCGACGGGCACGCCCAGCTGGATGGTCTCGATGGTCGCCCGCACCGCGCTGCCCATGCTGGGGAAGCTGCAGATGGCTGCCGAGATGGCTTCGGGCTGCGGGTACAGCCGCACCGTCACCTCGGTGATGATGCCCAGCGTGCCTTCGCTGCCGATCATCAGGCGGGTCAGGTCGTAGCCGGCGGAGGACTTGCGGGCGTGGGTGCCCGTCTTGATGATGCGCCCGTCGGCGGTGACCACGGTCAGCGCCAGCACGTTTTCGCGCATGGTGCCGTAGCGTACCGCGTTGGTCCCGGAAGCGCGCGTGGCGCACATGCCGCCCAGCGAGGCATCGGCGCCCGGGTCGATCGGGAAGAACAGGCCGGAGTCCTTGATTTCCTGGTTCAGCTGCTTGCGGGTCACGCCCGGTTGCACCGTCACGTTCAGGTCCTCGGGTTGCACCGACAGCACCTTGTTCATCTGCGACAGGTCCAGGCTGATGCCGCCGGCCACCGCCAGCAGGTGGCCCTCGAGCGAAGAGCCGGCGCCGTAGGCGATCAGCGGCACACGGTGCGCGTTGCACAGGCGGGCCACCTCGGCCACTTCCTCGGTGGTGTGGGCGAAGACCACGCCGTCCGGCGCTGCCGGCGGGAAGGGCGATTCATCGCGGCCATGGTGGTCGCAGACGCCGGGGGAGGTGGAGAAGCGTTCGCCGAAGCGGGCCTGCAGGGCGTCGCGCACGGCGGCGGGCAGGGGTTGGCGCACCAGCGCAGCGTGGGCAAGGGGTTGGTTCATGGCGTCTCCGGCGGGTCTGTGGGGGCCGGGGCCGTGCAGCGCCGGCCTTTGCAGGGCCGCGCTGAACGGTGCCGGCACTCGCACCCGGTAGCGTATCAAGCGAATCCCGATATTCTACGCCGCGCCCGGGCTGGCTCGCGGGGCGGGCGCCGCAACAGCCACCCGGCGCCAGGCCGCGCGCTAACGCGAAGGGCCCGATGCGCGCCATAATGCTGGATTCGCCAACGCAGGAGACCCGCATGGGCCATCGCCTCTCCAAGATTGTCACCCGCACCGGAGATGCCGGCACCACCGGGCTTGGCGACGGCAGCCGCACCAGCAAGGACAGCCTGCGCATCGCCGCCATCGGCGATTTGGACGAGCTCAACTCGAACCTTGGCGTGCTGCTTACCGAGACGCTGCCCGACGACGTCCGCTCGGCCTTGCTGCACATCCAGCACGACCTGTTCGACCTTGGCGGCGAGCTCTCCATCCCCGGTTACGTGCTGGTCAAGCCCGAGCAGGTGCTGCAGCTCGACGAATGGCTGAATCGCTACAATGCCAACCTGCCGCGCCTGGCCGAATTCATCCTGCCAGGCGGCAGCCGGGCTGCGGCGGTGGCGCATGTGTGCCGCACGGTGTGCCGGCGCGCCGAGCGCGCGCTGGTGGCGCTGGGCGCGCAGGAAGCCCTGAACGAGGCGCCGCGCCAGTACCTGAACCGCTTGTCCGACCTGTTGTTCGTGCTGGCGCGCGTGCTCAACCGGGCCGGCGGGGGCAGCGATGTCCTGTGGCAGCGAGGCCGCTAGCCGCTCCTGTTTTTGGTGGCGCAAGAGGCACAAAAACCACGCTTGGCGCGCAACGTCTTCTAATACCCCTCAACGTGGCCCAGCCAGCCAGCCGTTGATCAGAGGGAGAAGCCGAGAAATTTAGTCGGATTTGCACTTCCGGCCCTTGAAATGGCCCCGGACGGCCACATTTCGGCCTCAGGATGAATTGCAGTCCCCGCGGATAGCGGGGCTCAAGAGGAGAGAATAATGGGTAAGATCATCGGTATCGACCTCGGTACCACCAATAGCTGCGTCGCGATCATGGAAGGCAATACGCCCAAGGTGATCGAAAATGCCGAAGGCACGCGTACCACCCCTTCGATCATCGCCTACATGGAAGACGGCGAGATCCTGGTGGGCGCGCCGGCCAAGCGCCAGGCGGTGACCAATCCGCGCAACACCCTGTATGCGGTGAAGCGCCTGATCGGCCGCAAGTTCGAAGAAAAGGAAGTGCAGAAGGACATCGGCCTGATGCCGTACACCATCGTCAAGGCCGACAACGGCGACGCATGGGTGTCCGTGCGCGACCAGAAGCTGGCACCGCCGCAGGTGTCCGCCGAAGTGCTGCGCAAAATGAAGAAGACCGCCGAAGACTACCTCGGCGAGCCGGTGACCGAAGCCGTGATCACCGTGCCGGCGTACTTCAACGACTCGCAGCGCCAGGCCACCAAGGACGCTGGCCGCATCGCAGGCCTGGACGTCAAGCGCATCATCAACGAGCCGACAGCGGCCGCGCTGGCCTTTGGCCTGGACAAGAACGAGAAGGGCGACCGCAAGATCGCCGTGTATGACCTGGGTGGCGGCACGTTCGACATCTCGATCATCGAGATCGCCGACGTTGATGGCGAGAAGCAGTTCGAAGTGCTGTCGACCAATGGCGACACCTTCCTGGGCGGCGAAGACTTCGACCAGCGCATCATCGACTACATCATCGCCGAGTTCAAGAAGGACCAGGGCGTTGACCTGTCCAAGGACGTGCTCGCGCTGCAGCGCCTGAAGGAAGCTGCTGAAAAGGCCAAGATCGAACTGTCGAGCTCGCAGCAGACCGAAATCAACCTGCCGTACATCACGGCGGATGCCTCGGGTCCGAAGCACTTGAACCTGAAGATGACCCGCGCCAAGCTGGAATCGCTGGTCGAGGAACTGATCCTGCGCACCATCGAGCCCTGCCGCATCGCCATCAAGGATGCCGGCGTCAAGGTCAGCGAAATCGACGACGTGATCCTGGTCGGCGGCATGACCCGCATGCCCAAGGTGCAGGAACAGGTCAAGGAATTCTTTGGCAAGGAAGCACGCAAGGACGTGAACCCGGACGAAGCCGTCGCCGTTGGCGCCGCGATCCAGGGCTCGGTGCTGTCGGGCGACCGCAAGGACCTGCTGCTGCTGGACGTGACGCCGCTGTCGCTGGGTATCGAAACCCTGGGTGGCGTGATGACCAAGATGATCACCAAGAACACCACCATCCCGACCAAGCATGCGCAGGTGTTCTCGACCGCCGACGACAACCAGCCGGCCGTGACCATCAAGGTGTTCCAGGGCGAGCGTGAAATGGCCACCGGCAACAAGCTGCTGGGCGAGTTCAACCTCGAAGGCATCGCGCCGGCCGCACGCGGCACGCCGCAGATCGAAGTCTCGTTCGACATCGACGCCAACGGCATCCTGCACGTGGGCGCCAAGGACAAGGCGACCGGCAAGGAAAACCGCATCACCATCAAGGCGAACTCGGGCCTGTCGGAAGACGAGATCCAGCGCATGGTGAAGGACGCCGAGGCCAACGCCGAGGAAGACAAGAAGGCCCGTGAGCTGGCGGATGCCCGCAACCAGGCCGACGCGCTGATCCACTCGACCAAGAAGGCTGTCACCGAATACGGCGACAAGCTGGAAGCGGGCGAGAAGGAAAAGATCGAAGCCGCGATCAAGGAACTGGAAGACGCCGCACGCGGCGGCGACAAGGCCGAGATCGATGCCAAGGTCAGCGCGCTGTCCGAAGCCAGCCAGAAGCTGGGCGAGCGTGTCTATGCCGACATGCAAGCCCAGGCAGGCGAAGCGGGTGCGGCGGGTGCCGCGGGCGCAGCCGGTGCCGGTGCTGCCGGCGCGGGCCATCAGCAGCATGCCCATGCGCAGGACGACAACGTCGTGGACGCCGAATTCAAGGAAGTCAACGACAAGAAGTAATGGAAGAGCGGGGCGGGGGCGCGGTGCTTAACACCAGCGCCAGCCCCCATCCCGACGCCGGGCGACGGACATTGGACCAAGCGGGTTACCGCCGTCGAATGCCTCGCTCGGCTTTTTTGCTATTTCGCCCGGGCGGGCTTTGGACGCTTCCGGGCCCATCAGGTAAGCAGCCACCATGGCAAAACGTGACTTTTACGAAGTGCTCGGGGTGGGCAAGAACGCCGGCGATGACGAGATCAAGAAGGCCTATCGCAAGCTGGCGATGAAGCACCACCCGGACCGCAATCCGGACAGCAAGGATTCCGAAGAGAAGTTCAAGGAGGTCAAAGAGGCCTACGAGATGCTCTCGGACCCCGAGAAGAAGGCCGCCTACGACCAGTACGGCCATGCCGGCGTCGACCCCAACATGGCGGGCGGCTTCGGCGGCGGCGGCCAGGGGTACGGCGGTTTCGCCGAAGCCTTCGGCGACATCTTCGGCGATATTTTTGGCCAGCAAGGCGGCCAGGCTGGCGGCGGACGCCGTGGCGGCGGCCCGCAGGTGTACCGCGGCGCCGACCTGCGCTACAGCATGGAAATCACGCTGGAGCAGGCCGCCCACGGCCACGATGCGCAGATCCGCGTGCCCCACTGGGACGAGTGCGAGCATTGCCACGGCAATGGCGCCGAGCCCGGCTCCAGCGTCGAAACCTGCCCGACCTGCCATGGCGCGGGCCAGGTACGCGTGTCGCAAGGCTTCTTCTCGATGCAGCAGACTTGCCCCAAGTGCCACGGCACCGGCAAGCACATCCCCAAGCCGTGCACCAAGTGCCACGGCCAGGGCAAGCTGAAGTCGCAGAAGACGCTGGAAGTGAAGATTCCCGCCGGCATCGACGAGGGCATGCGCATCCGTTCGTCGGGCAATGGCGAGCCGGGCATCAACGGCGGCCCCCCGGGCGACCTGTATGTGGAAGTCCATATCAAGCAGCACGCGGTGTTCGAGCGCGACGGCGACGACCTGCACTGCCAGATGCCGATCTCCTTCGCCACCGCGGCGCTGGGCGGCGACCTGGAAGTGCCCACGCTGGGCGGCAAGGCCAGCTTCCCGGTGCCCGAAGGCACCCAGCCCGGCAAGACCTTCCGCTTGCGCGGCAAGGGCATCAAGGGTGTGCGCTCGGGGTACCCCGGCGACCTCTACGTGCACGTGAACGTGGAAACGCCGGTCAAGCTGACCGAGGCGCAGAAGGACATCCTGCGCCAGTTCGACCGCTCGGTGCATGAAGGCGGCTCGCGCCACAGCCCGCAGGAGCAATCCTGGCTGGACAAGGTGAAGAGCTTCTTCAGCTGATCCGGTTACGGTATGGGGCCGGCCACGCGCAGATGCGTGGCCGGCCTTTCTTGTTTTTGGGCGCGCTCAAACCGTGGGCTTCGCTTCAGGTGGCTCCTAGCCACCCCTCTCCCCGGCCCTCTCCCCCCGAGCGGAGAGGGAGCGAAAGCCGTCGTCATGGCGGGCGGTCTTTGGCCCGTTCCGCGGCTTCTCAGGTGCCGTGGGTTTACTCCCCTCTCCCACTTGTGGGAGAGGGGCCGGGGGAGAGGGCGGGCGCGCGATAATGCGATATCGCCCGCCTCCTGGCGACCTCAATTTACGCTGGTGATTTGCCGTGGCTGTCTCCCCGACCCGCTCGTCTTCTTCCTCAATCCCGCAAGCGCCCGTATCCGGCCCGGCCAGCGTCGCCCAGCCCTTCGTCCTGCTCGACGACGCTACCGCCGTATCCGGCGAGGCATCCTCGCGCCTGTACACCGGCTTCGCCCGCGAAGACGTGCTGCCAGACGCCTCAGCCCTCGGCACGCTCGACGCCTTGCTGGCCCAAGGCTGGCGCCAAGGCTGGCACGCCACGTTGTTTGCGCCTTACGAATTCGGCGGCCCGCTGGTTGGCGTGCCGGTCCATGTCGATCAGGCATTGCCTTTGCACGATGGCGCGTTGCGCCTGCTGTGGTTCAGGGAGATGCATCGGCTGGACAAGGCGCAGGTCGCGCAATGGCTGGCGCAGCCCTCGGATGAGCCAGCCGGCCTGATGGATGTCCTGGCTGACACGCCGGAGCCGGCTTTCCATGCCGCCATTGCTCGCATCCACCAGTGGATCGAAGCTGGCGACACCTACCAGGTCAATTTCACGCAGCGCCTGCGCTTTGCCGAGTTTGGCGATCCGCTGGCGCTCTATTCAGCATTGCGTGCCGCGCAGCCGGTGCCCTACGGCGCGCTGGTGCGGCTGCCGGGCGATGGCTGGGTGCTGTCGCTGTCGCCGGAATTGTTCGTCCGGCATGACGGCCAGGGTCAATTGCTCACCCGCCCGATGAAGGGCACGGCGCCGCGCACGGGCGACGACGCACGCGATGCCGAGGCCGCGCTGGCGCTGGCGGCCGACGCCAAGAACCGCGCCGAGAACGTGATGATCGTCGACCTGCTGCGCAACGATCTGGGCCGCGTCGCGGTGCCTGGCACGGTAGCCGTGCCCGATCGCTTCGTGGTGCAGCCCTTCGGCCAGGTGCTGCAGATGACCTCCACCGTCACCGCCAAGGCGCGCGCCGGCACCAGCCTGGCTGACCTGTTGCGCGCGCTGTTTCCCTGCGGCTCCATCACCGGCGCGCCCAAGCGGCGCACCATGGAGATCATCGGCGAACTGGAGCGCGCGCCGCGCGGCCTCTACACCGGCTCGCTCGGCTGGATCGACGCGCCCGGCGCGGGGCAAGCGCAGGCATGGCCGGGTGCCTTTGCCCTGTCGGTAGCCATCCGCACGCTGGTATTGGGCGTGCAGGGTGCCGACGGACTGCGCGCGGGCGAGATGGGCGTGGGCGGCGGCATCGTGCATGACAGCGACGCCGCGGGCGAATTTGCCGAGTGCGGCTGGAAGGCGCGCTTCCTGACCGCGCACGATCCGGGCTTTACCTTGTTCGAAACCATGCGGGTGCAAGACGGGCAGTGCCAGCGCCTGGATCAGCACCTGGCCAGGCTGGCGGCTTCCGCGGCCTGCTTCGGCTTTGGCTTCGAGCGTGCCCGCGCGGTGGCTGCCGTGCATGCGGCCGTGGCGGCTCTTGGTGCCGGCACCTGGCGCTTGCGGCTGGCGCTGGACAAGGCGGGCAGCTTCACTGTCGCCCACGGCCTGCTGGCGCCGCTCGCCACGGTCCCGGCGCAGGTGTTGCTGGCAGCGCAGGCGCTGCCGGTGGCGGACGCGCTGCGCCGCCACAAGACCAGCGCGCGCGCCGTCTATGACGCCGGCTGGCAAGCTGCCGAACGCGCTGGCGCGTTCGACAGCCTGTTCTTCAATGCCCGCGATGAACTGCTCGAAGGCGGGCGCAGCTCGGTGTTCGTCAAGGTGGATGGCGGGTGGCTGACGCCGCCGCTGGACGCCGATATCCTGCCCGGCGTGATGCGCGCGGCGGTGCTGGCCGATGGCACGCGGTACCTGGGCGGGGCGGTGCGTGAAGCGGTTGTCACGCGGGCCATGGTGCTTGGCGCCGAGGCGCTGGCGCTGGCCAATTCGTTGCGGGGCGTGTTACCCGCGGAGTTGCCGGCAAAAGCCTGAGCCAAGCGCTCAGGGGTGGCGCGTATCCAGCCGCCCGTCGCCGAGCTTCCAGCGCACCACGCCCGGCAGGTTGATCAGGTCGCGGTCATGGCAGACCATCACCACGCTGCGGCCCTCGGAGGCCAGGTCCTGCACCAGGCCGATCACCTGTTCGCGCGCGTAGCCGTCCAGGCTGGAGGTGGGTTCGTCCAGCAGTAGCAAATCGGGCTCCAGCACCTTGGCGCGGGCCAGTGCCACGCGCTGCACCTCGCCGCCGGACAGGCGTTCGGGGGCGGTGTCCTGCACGTGCGTGATGCCGGCCCAGCCCAGCGCGGCGCCCACGCGCCGCCTGACTTCGTCGTCAGGCATGCCGCGCGCCTTCAGGCCATAGGCGATGTTCTCGCGTACCGAGGTGCGGAACAGGTAGGGGTGCTGGTGCAGGTAGGCGATGCGCTGGCGCAGCGCGCCCGGCAGCGGATCGAGCGCGGCGTTGCGCGGCGTGCCGTCCGCGCTGGTCCAGGCCACCGTAGCGCCGGGCGCGCGCTCCAGCCCTGCCACCATGCGCAGCAGCGTGCTCTTGCCAGCGCCATTGACGCCGGTCAGCACCACGGCGGCGGCGCGCGGAAAGGCGAGCTCGGCAATATCGAACAGGCGGCGCGCGCCCACCTGGCGCCGCAGGCCGCGCACCGTCAGCAGCGGCGGCAGCTGTGAAGGCGGCAACGCCTGCCCGTCAGGCGTGCGGCGCGCGGGCAGCGTGCTCATCGTCGGAATCCTCCCGCGCCTTGCAGCCACGCCAGCATCACATTGACCAGTACGGCCAGTGCCACCAGCACGATGCCTAGCGCGATGCCCTGGGCGAATTCGCCCTTGCTGGTTTCCAGCGCGATGGCGGTGGTGATGGTCCGGGTGGCGCCTTCGATGTTGCCGCCGATCATCAACGCCGAGCCTACCTCGGCAACGACCCGCCCAAAGCCCGCCACCAGCGCCGCCATCAGGCCAAAGCGCAGCTCGCGCAGGACGGTAAACAAGGTCCGCCAGCGTCCGGCGCCCAGTACCCAGGCGGTTTCACGCAGGCGCGCATCCGCGCCCTGCAAGGTGGACAGGGCAAATGCCAGCACCACCGGGAAGCCGATCACCGCCTGCCCGAGCACCATGCCGCTGCGGGAAAACAGCAATGAGAATTCGCCCAGCGGGCCGTGGCGGGTGAACAGCAGGTAGAGGACCAGCCCGACCAGCACGGTCGGGAAGGAAAGGAAGGCCTGCGCCATCACCACCACCACGCGCCGTCCGGGGAAATCGTGGGTGGCGATCAGGTAGGCCGCGCCGATGGCGGGCACGGTGGCAATCGCCAGCCCGAGCGCGGCCACCACCAGCGAGGTCCAGACGATGAACCAGATGGCGCCGTCACCGCTGGCCAGAAGCGCAAAGGCTGCGACGGTGGCGGCACCGATCTCCATCGCCGGCGCGCGCTCAGGCCGAGAAGGTGTGTTCGACGGCCGGGAAGCTGCCGTCCTTCACGGCCGCCACGTAGGCGCGCACGGCAGCCTCGATCGAGCCGGCGCCTTCCATGAAGTTGCGCACGAACTTGGCCTTGCGGCCCGGGTAGACGTTGATCATGTCCTGCAACACCAGCACCTGGCCGGAGCAATCCGCGCCGGCGCCGATGCCGATGGTCGGGATGGTCAGCAGGCCGGTGACCACGCCAGCCACCGCAGCCGGCACCGCTTCCATCACGATCAGCTGGGCGCCCGCGGCTTGCAGCGCGAGCGCGTCGCGCTTGAGTTGCGCCGCGCTTTCGTCGGTCTTGCCTTGCACCTTGAAGCCGCCCAGCGCGTGCACCGACTGCGGTGTCAGGCCAATGTGGGCGCACACCGGGATGCTGCGCTCGACCAGGAACTTGACGGTGGGCGCGAGCCAGTCGCCGCCCTCCAGCTTGACCATGTGCGCGCCGGCCCGCATCAGCGCCACGGCGCTGGCGAAGGTGGCTTCCGGGGTGGGATAGGTGCCGAACGGCAGGTCCGCCACCAGCAGCGCGCTCTGGTTGCCGCGCGCCACGCATTCGGTGTGATAGACGACCTGCTCGAGCGTCACGGGCAACGTGGTCTGCTGGCCTTGCATGACATTGCCAAGGGAGTCGCCGACCAGCAGCACTTCGACCCCGCAGTAGTCGAGCAGCGCGGCGAAGCTGGAGTCGTAGGCGGTCAGCATGGCGATCTTTTCGCCAGCGGCGCGCATCGCTTGCAGCTTGGGGATGGTGACGGTCTTGCGGGAGGGGTCGAGGAGGTAGCTCATGACGTTGGGCCGGTAGAGAGACGGGAGCCGGGCTGGCCGCAATGCCGCAGTGCATTCATGATCCGTGCATCAACGCATCTGCATCCGTGCGGCAAGGCCTTTGCCCCTTTCAGTTCGTTCTGCGCGAGGCGCTCGGCCCTTGGACGGGGCCGCGGGATTCGCGGCAGCGACTGCTGTCGTTATGGTGAAGGCTGGCAGGCGGGAACCTGTCAGGGCGCAGCGAGATTGAGAAAGGCCTTGCGGCCACGCATGTTTTCGATGCGCGACAGTAGTGTACGGAAATCGGCGTCGTTGTCTACCGGACTGAAGTGTGCGGTGTCGACGATCATGACCGGCGCCTCGTCGTAGCGATGGAACAGCTCGCCATAGGCATCTGACAGCCGCTCCAGGTAGGCATCGTCGATGCTGGACTCGCCTGGTGCGTTGCGCCGGGCGATGCGCTCGCGCAGCAAGGCGGGCGAGGCCTGCAGCACGATCACGAGATCCACGCGCTGGCCTTGGGCCGGCAGGCGCGCGGCGAGGGCGTCGTACAGCGCCAGTTCCTCTTCGGGCAGCGTCAGCCCGGCGTAGAGGCGGTCCCTGGTGTACAGGAAATCGCCCACCATGCGCTGGCCTGCCAGCAGTGCCGCCTGCCAGGCCTTGAGTTGCTGCGCGCGCTGGTTCATCAGGGATAGCTGCAGCGGCAGTGCATAGCGCGCGGGTTCTCGGTAGTAGCGTTCCAGGAAGGGATTTTCACGTGCCGCATCGAGCAATTCGCCGGTGCGCAGGGTTTGCGCCAGGCGTTGCGCGAGCGCGGTCTTGCCGGCTCCGATGGGGCCTTCCACCACGATGCGGCGCAGGTGTTCGAGCATGGGCGGGTCCGGTCGGCTAAGGGGGCGAACTACACGGTACAGGGCGGACGAAGCGGGGCCGGCTTGCCGCTGCCGGCCATGGCTTCAGGAATCGCTGCGCGCGTCGGGCTGCCGCGTGCACTTGCAAAAGGAGATCTTCTCGACACGCTGCGTGCTGAGCGCGGCCAGGTAATCCGCCGCGCGGCCAAGGCCGGGGATGACCAGTTCGCCGTCCAGCTCAAGCAGTGGCACCAGCGTGAAGGCGCGTTCGGTCACGCGCGGATGTGGCACCACCAGCTTTTCGTCCTGGTGGATTTCGTCGCCAAAGACCAGCAGGTCCAGGTCGAGGGTGCGTGGTGCGTTGCGGAAAGGCCGCTCGCGTCCGAACTGATCCTCGATGTGGTGACAGATGCGCAATAGCTGGGCTGCGGTGAACGAGGTCTCTACCTTGACCACTGCGTTGTAGTAGTCATCGCCCGTCGCATCGACCGGGGCCGTGCGATAGAGCGACGACCTCGCCAGCACCGTGATGCCGACCTGCTGGGCCAGGCACACGATGGCATCTTTCAGGGCCTGCCGGGCGTCACCCAGGTTGGCTCCGATGCCGATAAAGGCAAGTGTCATTACGATTCCTCCGGCTGGACGCGTACCTTGCCGGTTTTCCGGTCTGCAGTGGAGCCGGATTCCTGGCTCGCGTCCATATCACTCCGCGGAGAAACTTTATCCGATTTCCGCGGACTGCGCCGACGGCGCTTCTTGCGTGCCGGGCCGCCGCTGTCGCCAATTTCGCCGCTGTCGCCATCTCCGGCGGGCTCAAAGCCTTCGGCATGGCCCGCGCCGCCACTGCCGCCGCCCTGCTTGCCGCCGCCGCGCACCGGGCGCACGGCCTCGATCAGGTCTTCGCGGCCGTGGCTATCGGCGTCCTGGAAGTCTTGCCACCATTTCGCCAGCTCGGCCGGCTGCTCGCCGGATTCGCAGCGCAGGTAGAGGAAGTCGAAGCCGGCGCGAAAGCGCGGCGACTCGATCAGGCGGAACGGCATGCGGCCCACGCGCTTCTCGAAGCGCGGCTGCATGCCCCAGATATCCCGCATGTCGGTGACAAAGCGGCGCTGGATGGCGAGCTGGCCGGTCTGGCGTTCCAGCACGTCGTCCATGGCGATGTTGAGCGCGGCGATGGCATGCTCGCCTTCCTCGCGCAGCGTGGTCCAGCGCTGCAGCACGTGGTGCCACAGCAGCGCGGCAAACAGGAAGCCCGGCGAGACCGGCTTGCCAACCTGCACGCGCTGGTCGGTGTTGTCCAGCGCCAGTTGCACGAAGCGCTGGCCCATCGGCTGCTCCAGCGCGACATCCAGCAGAGGCAGCAGGCCGCGGTGCAGGCCGGCCTTGCGCAGTTCCTGCAGCGACGCCCAGGCATGGCCCGACATCAGTAGCTTGAGCATCTCGTCGAACAGGCGCGCGCTGGGCACGTTGTGGATCAGCGAGGCGAGGTCGGCGATCGGCTGGCGGGTGTCCTCGTCGATCGTGAATCCGGTCTTGGCGGCGAAGCGCACCACGCGCAGCATGCGGATGGGATCTTCGCGGTAGCGCGTGACCGGGTCGCCGATCATGCGCAGCGTGCGCGCGCGGATGTCTTCCATGCCCTGGTGGTAGTCGTACACCAACTGCTGGGCCGGGTCGTAGTACATCGCGTTGATGGTGAAGTCGCGGCGTTCCGCGTCTTCGGCCTGCGAGCCCCAGACATTGTCGCGCAGCACGCGGCCGGAGGCGTCGATGGCGTGGGTCTTGCTGTCGAGTTCCGAGCGCTTGAGGCGCCGCCCTTCGGGCAAGGTCTCGCTGGCGACCGCGTCGACCAGCGCGCGGAAGGTGGAAACTTCGATGATCTCCTGCTCGCGCCCGCCATAGAACGTCACGTGCACGATCTGGAAGCGCCGGCCGATGATGCGCGAGCGGCGGAACAGCGCCTGCACCTGGTCAGGCGTGGCGTTGGTCGCGACGTCGAAGTCCTTGGGCTTGATGCCCAGCAACAGGTCGCGCACCGCGCCGCCGACGATAAACGCCTCGTAGCCTGCCTGCTGCAGCGTCGAAGTAACCTTGATGGCGTTGCGCGAGATCAGCGACTGGTCGATCTGGTGCTCGGCATGCGCGACGATGTTCGGCGCATGGGCGCGCTGGCCACGGCGTTTGACGGGGCGCTGCTGGGTGCCCGGCTTGCCTAGCAGCCGGTTGATTAGCTTTTTGATCACGTCAGAACAGGTCCATGATGCGCCAGCCTGACGCGGCGGCGTGGTGACGCAGGCGATCGTCCGGGTTGGCGGCGATCGGTTCGCTGACCTTCTCCAGCAGCGGCAGGTCATTGGCCGAATCGCTGTAGAAGGTGGTGTTTTCGAAGGCATCCCATTGGGTGCCCATGCTCTTTAGCCAGGCTTCCACCCGGGTGATCTTGCCCTCGCGGAAGCTGGGAATACCCGCCACTTCACCGGTGAAGGCGCCGTCGGGCTTGCCGTTGGCGGTGGCCGGCTCGGTGGCGATCAGGTGCTTGATGCCGAAGGCCGCCGCGATCGGGGCGGTGACGAAACTATTGGTGGCGGTGACCACGGCGCACAGGTCGCCGGCGTCGAGATGCTTGTAGACCAGCGCGCGCGCCTGCGGCGTGATGACCGGATCGATCACTTCACGCATGAACTGGCTGCGCAACGCTTCCAGGCGCTCGCGCGGATTGGCAGCCAGCGGGGCCAGGGCGAAACGCAGGAAAGCCTGGATATCCAGGGTGCCAGCCTTGTAATGGCCGAAGAACTCGTCGTTCCTGCGGCGGTAGAATTCCTCGTCGACAACGCCCAGGCGCACCAGGAAGCGGCCCCATTCGTGGTCGCTGTCAGTCGGGAGCAAGGTGTGGTCGAGGTCGAACAATGCCAGATTCATGGGCGGCGATTTTACATTAACGTGACTGTGACGGTTTTCTAAACGTCTCTGGATGCCAACAAAGTCAAGCACGGTGCATGCCATGGGCCACGCGCGCTGGCGCGCAGTCCCGGGTTCACTCGCGCAACTCGGCAAACATTTCCCGCAGCAGGGGCAGCGTGACGGCACGCTTGCGCTCCAGCGAATAAGTGTCGAGCGCGTCCAGCAGCGCCATCAGGCTGGGCATGTCGCGGTACTTGCGCGTAACCAGCCAGTGCGGGATTTCCGGCGAAAGCTGCAGCCCGCGCTCGCGCGCGGCCTGCACCAGCGCCGCCATCTTGTCCTCGTCCGACAGGGGCGCCAACTGGTAGACCAGGCCCCAGCCCAGCCGCGTACGCAGGTCCTCGCGCACCGGCATGGCTAGCGGCGCCAGGCTGCCGGCCACCACGATGGCGGTCCGCACGTGGGCCCGGACCTCGTTGTACAGCGAGAACACGGCGATCTGGCGCGCTTCGTCGAGCAGTTCCACATCGTCCACGGTGTAGAGCTGGCAGCTCGGATCGAAGATGAAATCCGACAAGGCGTGATGCGGGCTCAGGTACCGGCAGCGGATGCCAGCCTGGTAGCCGCTGTCGCAGACCGCATGCAGCAGGTGGGTACGGCCCGAGCCAACCTCGCCCCACAGGTAGATCAGGCGGTCGGCGGCCCGCTCCTGCGCCACCGCCGTGGCCAGGTCGCGCAGGCGCTGCACCGGCTCGCGGTTGACGGCAACGAAAAAATTCTCGAAGGTCGAGGGCGGCGGACTGCCAAGTTCAAGCGAAAGCTGCTTGGGGCGCGGAAACATGACTTATCGGTTACTTTTGGTACGGGTCATCTGTCAGGTAAACGCGTCGCGGCTGGCGTGCGCTGACCGCCTGTAGGGCGCGGGCAGAATGGCCTGGGGCTGCCGGAATCATCTTCATCGGGAATGGCTGCGGACAATACTTGATGACACGGGGCACCGGAAACTGGAAGCCGGAAGCCCGTATCCGTTAAAATTGCGATTCTACTGGACTCGCGGCCGCAAATCGCCGTCGTGAGCGCCGCATTCCTCACTTCATACTCCAGGACAAGCAGGTTCCCATGAGCGCATCCCCCACTTCCGGCCAGGCAGGCCTCTCCTACCGCGATGCCGGCGTCGATATCGACGCGGGCGACGCGCTCGTCGACCGCATCAAGCCGTTCGCCAAGCGCACCATGCGCGAAGGCGTGATGGCCGGCATCGGGGGCTTCGGCGCGCTGTTCGAGCTGTCCAAGAAATACAAGGAACCGGTGCTGGTCTCCGGCACCGACGGCGTGGGCACCAAGCTCAAGCTGGCCTTCCAGCTCAACCGCCACGACACCGTGGGCCAGGACCTGGTCGCCATGAGCGTCAACGACATCCTGGTGCAGGGCGCCGAGCCGCTGTTCTTCCTCGACTACTTCGCCTGCGGCAAGCTCGACGTGGAAACCGCTGCCACGGTGATCAAGGGCATCGCCCACGGTTGCGAGTTGTCCGGCTGCGCGCTGATCGGTGGCGAAACCGCCGAAATGCCTAGCATGTACCCCGACGGCGAGTATGACCTGGCCGGTTTCGCGGTCGGCGCGGTCGAGAAGAGCCGCATCATCGACGGCACCACCATCGTCCCGGGCGACGTGGTGCTGGGCCTGGCCTCGTCGGGCGCGCACTCCAACGGCTACTCGCTGGTGCGCAAGATCATCGAAGTCGCCAAGCCGGACCTGAACGGCGACTTCCACGGCCAGCGCCTGCAGGACGCCATCATGGCGCCCACCCGCATCTACGTGAAGCCGCTGCTGTCGCTGATCGAGACGCTGCCGGTCAAGGGCATGGCCCACATCACCGGCGGCGGCCTGACCGAGAACGTGCCGCGCGTGCTGGCGCAGAACGTCACCGCCGTGCTGCAGCGCGACGCCTGGACCCTGCCGCCGCTGTTCCAGTGGCTGCAAGCCCAGGGCAACGTGGCCGACGACGAAATGCACCGCGTGTTCAACTGCGGCATCGGCATGGTGGTGATCGTTGCCAAGGAAGACGCCGACCGCGCCATCCGTCATCTGCAGGCTGCCGGCGAAGCCGTGTGGCAGATCGGCGAGATCCGCGAACGCGAAGAAGGCCAGGCGCAGACCATCGTGGTCTGAGCGTTCGGCTCCAAAGAAAAACGGCGCATGCTCAGGCATGCGCCGTTTTTTTACGCCCGCCAAGCGCTTGACGAAGCCGCCGAACGGGCCAAAGCCGCGCGCCATGACGACGGCTGTTTCTCCCCTCTCCCCCAGGGGGAGAGGGGAGAAAACCCGCGCAGTAGGAAGGGCCGAGTCACTCCGCCGCGCCCAGCTTCGCCAGCGCGTCCCCCGTGACCCGGCAGATCCGCCAGTCCGGCATCACGTCCGCGCCCATCGCCCGGTAAAACTCGATCGACGGCGTGTTCCAGTCCAGCACGCTCCATTCAAAGCGGCCGCAGCCGCGTTCCACGGCCAGCGCCGCCAGATGCTTGAGCAGGACCTTGCCCAGCCCATGGCCACGCCAGGCGGGGTCGACATAGAGGTCTTCGAGATACAGCCCGGGCTTGGCCAGGAAGGTCGAGAAGTTGTGGAAGAACAAGGCGAACCCGACTGCCTGCGGGCCCAGCGCGCCTTGAACCTCTACCAGCACGGCCTCCGCGTGCGGGCGCGGGCCAAACAGCGCTTCGCGCAGTTTTTCCGGCGTGGCTTCGACCAGGTGGGTGAGCTTCTCGTATTCGGCCAGTCCCGTGATCAGCGCGAGCAAGGTCTCGCAGTCGTCGGAAGTGGCGGGGCGCAGTACGAAGTCGGTGGCGGACATGGCGGGATTTGACGTCATCGGCAAGATATAAACGACGATTATCGCTTATCCGTCACACCTATCGCCCAGTGGCGCTACGCTTGCCCGATCCGTGCGAGCTGCGCTACCTGCGCGACATAGTCGGTCGCCAGGCAGTCCACGACCTCCCGCTCCGGCGTGCTGCGCAGCCAGGTCAGCTGACGTTTGCAGAGCTGGCGGGTGGCGGCCAGGCCGCGCTCATGCATGGTGTCGAAATCGGTTGCCCCATCGAGGTATTCCCACACCTGCCGGTAACCGACGCAGCGGATCGAGGGCAGCGTGGGCTGCAGGTCCCCGCGCGCGCGCAGCCGCTGCACTTCCTCGATAAAGCCGCCGGCCAGCATGGCGTCGTAGCGGGTGGCGATGCGCGCGTGCAGCACGGCGCGGTCGGACGGCTCCAGCGCGATCACGCGATAGCGGCGGTCGGCGGCGCCGGCAAAGGCGCGCTCGTCGGCCTGCCGCGCCAGCAGCGCCGACATGGGCTGGCCAGACAGGCGGTGGATCTCCAGCGCGCGCTGGATGCGCTGGGCATCGTTGGGCGCCAGGCGCGCCGCGGTGACCGGGTCGACCTCGGCCAGCATGGCGTGCAGCGCGGGCCAGCCGCGCTCGGCGGCAAGTGCATCCAGTTCGGCGCGCAGGGCCGGATCGGCTTGCGGCAGGTCGTTCAGGCCCTGCGTCAGCGCCTTGTAGTACAGCATGGTGCCGCCGACGATCAGCGGCTCGCGGCAGCGCGCACGGATTTCCAGGATCAGCTGCTCGGCGTCGGTCACGAACTGGGCGGCCGAGTAGCTGTCGGCCGGGTCAATGATGTCGATCAGGTGGTGCGGCACCGCGGCCAGCTCGGCCGGCGAGGGCTTGGCGGTGCCGATGTCCATCTCGCGATAGACCAGGGCCGAGTCCAGGCTGATGATTTCGATCGGCGTCTGTGCGGCCAGGGCCAGCGCCGCGGCGGTCTTGCCGGAGGCGGTAGGGCCGAGCAGGCAGACCACCGGCACGTGGGCCGATGCGGCCGCGCCGGCGTGGCTGGAAGAAGCGGTAGTGGTCAAAGCGTAGGGTGCAATGGGGGCGGGCCGTGGCTTACTGCCCGCGCAGGAACAGGCGGTCGAGTTCCGCCACCGACAGCTGCACCCAAGTTGGCCGGCCGTGGTTGCACTGGTCGGCACGCTCGGTCTGCTCCATCTGGCGCAAGAGCGCGTTCATTTCTTCCAGCGTGAGCTTGCGGTTGGCGCGCACCGCGCTATGGCAAGCCAGCGTGGCCAGCAGTTCGTTCTGGCGCTCGACCAGCACGCGCGAGCCGCCGAAGGCCTGCAGGTCACGCAGCACGTCGCGCGCGAGGGCTTCGGTGTCGGCCTGCTTGAGCAGGGCGGGAATCGCGCGGATCGCCAGCGTGGTGGGCGAGACCTGGGCGATGTCGAAGCCGAGCAGGGTGAGGGTTTCCTGGTGCTCCTCGGCCGTGCCGATTTCCACCGGGCTGGCTGTGAGGGTGACCGGGATCAGCAGCGACTGCACCGCGAGCTCGCGCGCTTCGAGCGCGGTCTTGATCTGCTCGTAGAGGATGCGCTCGTGGGCGGCGTGCATATCCACCAGCACCAGGCCGCGCGCGTTCTGCGCCAGCACGTAGATGCCATGCAGCTGCGCGATGGCATAGCCCAGCGGGCTGGCCTCGTCTTCGGGGAGTTCCTGGCGGGGCAACTGGTCCAGCAGGCCGGGCGGGTCGTTCTCGCGCGCGGCTTGCGCATCGGCCAGCCAGGCCGGGGGCGTGGCGCCCGGGCCAGCCGGCGGGACATAGGCGGCTGGGGAGCGTGAAAATCCGCCTCCCGGCTGGATCGCGTCGCGCACCATGCCGAGGTAGGCCTGCCGGGGCTGGGCCACGCCGAGCTCGGTCTGGCGCGCGGCGGCCGTGTAGTCGACCCACGGCCGCGGGCTGGCACCGCCGCCGCCCATGCCGCCGCTCCTGCCGGATCCGCCGAAGCCACCCGAGCCACCGCCAAAGCTTCGCGCGCCCTGGAATCCGCCGGTGCCGCCAATCGGCTCAGCCGCCGCCGACCCATCCGAATCGACCGAGGTATGCAGGCTGTCGCCCTGCTCGCCGGCCTGCCGCGCCAGGCAACGCTGCACGGCGTGGTAGACGAACTGGTGCACCGCGCGCGATTCGCGGAAACGCACTTCGATCTTGGACGGGTGCACGTTCACGTCCACCATCTCGGGCGGCAGATCCATGCATAGCACGTAGGAGGGGAAACGGTCGCCGTGCAGCACGTCCTGGTAGGCGCTGCGCACCGCGTGGGTCAGCAGCTTGTCACGTACGTAACGGCCGTTGACGAAGAAGAATTGCTGGTCCGGGCGCCCGCGCGAGGCGGTGGGCAGCCCGGCAAATCCGTACAGGTGCAGGGTGCCGGCCTCTTCATCCAGCGGCAGCCGGGCGTTGGCGAAGTCGGTGCCCAGCACCTGGCCGGTACGCGTGGCGACGTCGCCGGCGTTCCAGTGCTCCATCGGCTTGCCATTGTGGTGGACCGAGATGGCTACGTCCGGGCGCGCCAGCGCCGCGCGCCGCACCATCTCCAGGCAATGGCCGAACTCGGTTTGTTCCGATTTAAGGAACTTTCGGCGGGCCGGCGTGTTGAAGTAAAGGTGCTGCACGTCGACGGTGGTGCCCACGCCGCCGGATGCGGGCTGTACCACGCCGGTGTCGGCGATCACCTGCATCGCGTGGGTATCGCTGGCGGTGCGGCTGGTCAGGGTCAGCTCGGACACCGAGGCGATCGAGGCCAGCGCCTCGCCGCGAAAACCTAGTGTCAGCACGGCTTCAAGCTCGCCCAGCGAGGCGATCTTGCTGGTGGCGTGGCGCATCAGCGCGACCGGCAGCTCGGCGGCGGGAATGCCGCAGCCGTTGTCGGCGATCACGATGCGGCGCACGCCACCTTCTTCAAGGCGGATATTGAGCTGTGTGGCGCCGGCGTCCAGGGCGTTCTCCAGCAGTTCCTTGACCACGGAGGCGGGACGCTCCACCACCTCGCCGGCCGCGATCTGGCTGATCAGCTGGTCGGGCAGGGGGCGGATGGGACGGAGCGGCTGGGCGGGGTGCGGGGCTTGGGCAGGCATGGGCGGAATTATACGTGGGTGCGCCGCCTGGCCCATGCGCGCCTGGCGTGTGGAAAAGTGGCCGGACAAGGTGACTTTGGCGCCCGTCCGGTCTTGTATGATGTCGGCTGAATATCGAACGGGGATCGAATTGGATATCGCATTGCAGTTCATCGACATGCTGCTGCACGTCGACAAATACCTTGGCACCGTCATCCAGAACTACGGTTCGTGGGTCTACGCCATCCTGTTTGCGATCGTGTTCGCGGAGACCGGGCTGGTCGTGCTGCCTTTCCTTCCGGGAGACTCCCTGTTGTTTATCGCCGGCGCCTTCTGCGCCACGCATGCCATGAACGAGTGGGTGCTGGTCGGCCTGCTGCTGGTGGCGGCCATCGGCGGCAATACGGTCAACTACCTGGTGGGAAGCTGGGTCGGCCCAAAGGTGTTCGACGGCCATTGGCGCTTTCTTGACCAGCAGGCGCTGCGCAAGACCCACGATTTCTATGAGCGCCACGGCGGCAAGATGCTGGTGATGGCCCGTTTCCTGCCGATCGTGCGCACCTTTGCGCCGTTCGTGGCCGGCGTGTCGCAGATGACCTTTGCCAAGTTCCAGCTGTTCAACGTGCTCGGCGCGGCGGCGTGGGTGCTGGGCCTGGTGTTTGCCGGCTACTTCTTCGGCAACCTGCCTTTCATCAAGCAGTACCTGAACCTGATCGTGCTGGCGGGCATTGGCGCGGCCGTGGTGCCGCTGGTGCTGGGCGGCCTGTGGAAGCTCGTGCGGGGCGGCAGGCGCCGTCCTTCGTGAGCCAGCGGGGGCAGGCCGCAGCCTGCCCCGCCTGAGTTTCAGCTTACGCTGCGGCTCATCATGCGCAGCGCCGGCATGCGGTCGCGGATCTGGGTGGTGTCGGCCGCGTCCGGGCGCGCCATCACATAGGCTTCCAGGTCGGCCAGCGCCGGGCGGAAGCACTCCAGGTTGGCATACGCCAGCCCGCGGTCGCGTACTTCCTCGATCGAGCCGGGCAGCAGGATCACCAGGCGGTTCTGCACCGCCAGCAAGCGCTGCCAGCGCGACTCCTGCAGATAAATCGACTTGAGGTTGCGCAGCATGCGCGCCACGATCTCGCGGTGGCTGGCCACTTGCAGGAACAGGCCCAGCGGCACCTCGTTGGGGTCCGCAATGCCCTCGCGCTCCAGGTGCGGGTCGAGCATCTCCTGCAACTGCTCCTTCGACAAGGTCTCGCCGGTGAGCGGGTCCACCACCACCTCGCCGGCCGGAATCGACATCCGCACCAGGAAATGGTTGGGGAAGGACACGCCCTTGAGCGGCAGCCCGATGTGCTGGCCCAGTTCCATATAGAGCACTGCCAGCGAGATCGGTATGCCGCGCCGTTGCTTGAGCACGACGTTCAGGTATGAGTTGTCGGGATCGTAATAGTCGTTCGCGTTGGCGCCGAAGCCCAGGTCGCGGTAGAAGAAATGATTGAGCAGGCGCATGCGCTGGATAGCCGGCGTGCCGTCGGCGACGCGGCGCTTCAGGCGTACCGCGAGCATGTCGAGCGCTGCGAGCTCGGCCTGCAGGTCCAGGTCCGGATAGGCGTCCTGGGCGATCGAGAGCACGGTCTCGGTAAGCGGGATACCGTTCTCGTCTGCCACGAGACTGGCAAAGTATTCCAGGACTTTCGTGGTTGTCATTGCGGCTTTCCTGAATGCGGCCTGGCGGCTATTCCAGTTGGAGCCTGGCGGCGTGGCGTGTGTTCCCGGACAGTGCGTTGGTACCGTCCGCGGTCGCGCGCCTGGGCAGAACCGCTTCGTCTCATTCTGGCACAACCTCAGTAGCCTTGACCCTGCACCACGCGCTGCCGCAACCCTTGGCCGGCGCTGTCTGGCGCTGGCGGCGCTCCGGCGGGAGTGGCGGGTTTGGCAGGCGGGGGCTTATTAGCCGGCTCTCCGCTTGAAAGCGGAGTATCTCAGCCCCATGAGCCACAGTGTACCGAAGTAGACGACTGCCGCAAGTACCAGGCACGAGGCCAGCAGGGCGATACGCAACAACGGCGTGGCACCCAGTGCGACCCAGTCGAAGTTGCGGGCAAACCACAGGAGCATGCCGGCCAGCAGCAGCACGGCGGTCATCAACTGGGCCAGGAACAGCAACCAGCCCTTGGCCGGCGTGTAGAAGCCGCGCTTGCGCAGGCCCAGGAACAGCAGCAGCGCATTGACGGTGGCGCCGAAGCTGATCGACAGCGCCAGGCCCGCATGACCAAAGCGCGGCACGAAGACGTAGTTGGACAACTGCGTGATCACCAGCACCAGCAGCGCGATCTTGACCGGGGTGCGGATGTCCTGGCGGGCATAGAAGCCCGGCGCCAGGATCTTGATCAGGATCAGCCCCAGCAGGCCGATGCCGTAGGAGACCAGCGCCTGGCGGGTCATTTCCACCGCATGCGCGTCGAACTTGCCGTAGTTGAACAGCACCGCCGTCAGCGGCGCGCCAAACACGAACAGCCCGACCGCGCAGGGCACGGCCAGCAGGAAGGTCAGGCGCAGGCCCCAGTCCAGCAGGCCGGAGTACTCGGCCCGGTTTTCCTCGGCGCTGGCTTTCGACAGGCTAGGCAACAGGATGGTGCCCAGCGCCACGCCCAGCAGCGCGGTCGGGAACTCCATCAGGCGGTCGGCATAGGTCAGGTAGGACACGCTGCCGGCGGCCAGGCGCGAGGCGATATTCGTATTGATGATCAGGCTGATCTGGGCCACCGAGACCGCCAGCAGCGCCGGCGCCATCTGCCGCATGACGCGGCGCACGCCCGGCTCCGCCCAGGCCGCGCGCAGGTTGAAGCGCAGGCGCGGCATCACGCCCAGGCGCCGGAGCGCCGGAATCTGCACTGCCAGTTGCAGGATGCCGCCCACCAGCACGCCCCAGGCCTGTGCGTAGATTGGCTGCGCCATGTGCGGGCCGACAAACAGGGCAGCAATGATCAGGCAGATATTGAGCAGCACCGGGGTGAAGGCCGGCATGGCAAAGCGGCGCCAGGTGTTCAGGATGCCGGAGGCCAGCGCCACCAGCGAGATCAGGCCGATGTAGGGAAACATCACGCGCGTCATGAAGACCGCGGCGTCGTAGGTTTCGCCGCCATGCTGGCGAAAGCCCGTGGCGACCACCATCATGACCACCGGCGCGCCGATCACGCCAAGCAGCGAGACGCCCATCAGGACCCAGGTCATGACCGTGGCAACGGCATCGATCAGCGCGCGGGTCTCGGTTTCGCCGCGCTTGCTGTGATATTCACCCAGGATCGGCACAAAGGCTTGCGAGAACGCGCCCTCGCCGAAGATCCGGCGCAGCAGGTTGGGGATGCGGAACGCCACGTTGAAGGCGTCGGTCATGTCCGAGGCGCCGAAGGCGCGCGCGATCAGGATCTCGCGGATGAGGCCCGTGATGCGCGACAGCATCGTCAGGCTGCTGATGGTGGCGAGCGCTTTGAGCAGGTTCAAGATGGGTTCGGCGGCAAGGGGTGGCGGCGGCAGCGTGGGTCGGACCACCGGTGCGAACCGGGATCAGACGCCGGGCGCGCGCCAAAGTTGCATCGAGGCCACGCGAGGGCGGGGCCGGTGTGGCGCGTATTATACGGTTTGGCCCCGCAGGCGCCCGTATATCGGCCTTTGCGTCACCCCGCCTTAGATGAGACATGGCTCGGCTTGCCAGCCGCTTTTTCTTGTGTGTATAATTGCCGATTCACAAGGCTAGTTGCGTTCCGGATTCGTGTGCCAGTGCATCCCGGGTCGCTTGATGTGCACTTAATTGTGTCCGCGGTTTGCTCCGTCCTTCCGTCGGGCACGCATCTGAATTCAGGAAATCTACTTAAATGGCAAATTCCGCACAAGCTCGCAAGCGCGCGCGCCAGGCCGTCGCACAGAACGCCCACAACTCCAGCCTGCGTTCGCGTCTGCGTACCGCAGTGAAGGCTGTTCGCAAGGCGATCGAAGCCGGCGACAAGGCTGCTGCTGCCGAGATCTTCAAGAACTCGCAATCGATCATCGACGCCATCGCCGACAAGAAGATCGTGCACAAGAACAAGGCTGCACGCCACAAGTCGCGCCTGTCGTCGGCTATCAAGTCGATGGCTGCCTGATATTGGCACTGGTGCCGGGCGAAAGCCGGGCGCCTTCCGGCTGTTCGCCGGCCATTGCGCCTGGTCGCGTCGCGTAGGTGGCGCGCCTCAGTCCTAGTCAGGTAGTCAGTCGGCAGGGTGGATCGCCTGAGGGTGGTCCGTCCGATAAAAAAGCTCGTCATTTGACGAGCTTTTTTTGCTTTGTAATTTGGCTTGCGTTGGTCCCGAAGGTGCATGCGGCTAGCTTTGCTGCGGCGAGGCCGCAGCTTCAGCGCGGACTCACTCCAGCGAGCAGGCCTCGACCAGTTGCAGGTTGTTGTCGCGGGCAAAGTTGAGGACGAAGTCCAGCGCCTTGGGCTCGATGTCGCGCAGCCGCGCATCGACCACCACGCTTTTCAGCCCGCCTGCCATCACGGGCCGTACGTAAGGGGAGTAGGTGATGCGGGGGTCGCCGGTGTCGCCCTCGGGGCGGAATTGCGCCATCACGCCGCACAGTCGTTCAGCCCAGTCGCTTGGGCGGAAGGTCTTGCCTTCCTTGGTGATGCCTTGGATGAAGTATTCGCGAACTGTGGGATTCATGGGACTGCGGGGATAAGACGGGTGACTCGACGATAAACCCGCCAGACTGACCAAACGGAAGCCCGTTTGACGCGGCCAGGAAACGATTAGTTCGTTTCATTCCGGCCGTGGCGGCGGGGGCGTCGGTGTCGGCGGGGGCACTTTTGATGCCGGCAGCGGGCGGTGGCATGGGTATGCCGGGCCCCGCGTGAATCAGCGGGTATTATATCTTATATAAGACTCGCGCATAAGCCTCCGTGCCTTGCGAGGTGCCGTGCACGCTCGCCAAAGCAGCAATAATCCCTTATGATTCTTAGAGTTAAATTGCGTAAGCGACGCGAAAGGCGGCTCCGCGGCATGGCCAGGTCATGAACCCTTCATGGCGGCATGCCACCACCGAGCCGCCTTCTTTGTTTTATGAGCCCAACTTCAATCAAGCATTACCTCCAGTTCAGCGACCTGACTCCCGACGAGTACGAGTACCTGCTGGACCGCGCACGGATTCTGAAGACCAAGTTCAAGAACTACGAGACATGGCATCCGCTGCACGACCGCACGTTGTCCATGATCTTCGAGAAAAACTCGACTCGTACGCGCTTGTCGTTCGAGGCCGGCATCCACCAGCTCGGTGGCCACGCCGTCTTCCTCAACACCCGCGACTCCCAGCTGGGGCGCGGCGAGCCGATCGAGGATGCGGCGCAGGTGATCTCGCGCATGGTCGACATCATCATGATCCGCACCTTCGGCCAGGAAATCATCGAGCGTTTTGCCGCGCATTCGCGGGTGCCGGTGATCAACGGGCTGACCAACGAATACCATCCCTGCCAGGTGCTGGCCGATGTCTTCACCTACATCGAGCAGCGCGGCAGCATCCGCGGCAAGACGGTCGCGTGGATCGGTGACGCCAACAACATGGCCTACACCTGGATCCAGGCGGCCGAACGCCTCGGCTTCACCTTCCATTTCTCGGCGCCTCCCGGCTACCAGCTCGATCCGGCCATGGTGCCGGCAACGGCCGCGCACCTGGTCAAGGTGTTCGACGATCCGCTCGCCGCCTGCCAGGGCGCCGACCTGGTCACCACCGATGTGTGGACCAGCATGGGCTATGAGGCCGAGAACGACGCGCGCAAGCGCGCTTTCCAGAACTGGATGGTGACCACCGCCATGATGGATCGTGCCGGCGACGATGCGCTCTTCATGCACTGCCTGCCCGCGCACCGCGGCGAGGAAGTGGAGGCAGCGGTCATCGATGGTCCCAAGAGCGTGGTGTGGGAGGAGGCCGAGAACCGCCTGCACGTGCAAAAGGCCCTGATGGAATACCTGCTCTGCGGGCATTACTGATCGCCGGCGGGACGGCGCCACGTTTGGCGCACATGCGATGTGCCAATCCGGCGCCCGCATGCCCGCCCGGCTTGCCAAGTGCCGCCCAAGCCGGGACGGACGTGTCAAAATAGCGGTTTTTCCGCATTCCTTTTTCTCGCGTGACTGGCTTTGTGGCCGGCCGCGCTTACTTTTCGCATCGAGTCGAACATGAGCGATATCAAGAAAGTCGTGCTCGCCTACTCCGGCGGGCTGGACACTTCGGTGATCCTGAAGTGGCTGCAAGACACCTATCAGTGCGAGGTTGTCACCTTTACCGCCGACATCGGCCAGGGCGAGGAACTCGAACCTGCCCGCCAGAAGGCGCTCAAGTTCGGCATCAAGCCGGAAAACATCTTTATCGACGACCTGCGCGAAGAATTCGTGCGCGATTTCGTCTTCCCGATGTTCCGCGCCAACGCCGTCTATGAAGGCGAGTACCTGCTCGGCACCTCGATCGCGCGTCCGCTGATTGCCAAGCGCCAGATCGAAATCCTGCGCAGCACCGGCGCCGACGCTGTGTCGCACGGCGCTACCGGCAAGGGCAACGACCAGGTCCGTTTCGAGCTGGGCTATTACGGCCTGGAGCCGGGCGTGAAGGTCATCGCCCCGTGGCGCGAGTGGGACCTGCTGTCGCGCGAAAAGCTGCTGGCCTACGCTGAAAAGGCCGGCATCGAAATCGACATGAAGCACAAGAAGGGCGGCGCCCCGTACTCGATGGACGCCAACCTGCTGCACATCTCCTTCGAAGGCCGCCACCTGGAAGACCCCAAGGCCGAGGCCGAGGAAGACATGTGGCGCTGGACCGTGTCGCCGGAGAACGCACCGGACGCGGCCGAGTACCTGGACGTCGAATTCGAGGGCGGTGACATCGTCGGCCTGAACGGCAAGCGCATGACCCCGGCTGAAGTGCTGACCGAGCTGAACCGCCTGGGCGGCAAGCACGGCATCGGCCGCCTCGACCTGGTGGAAAACCGCTACGTCGGCATGAAGAGCCGCGGCTGCTACGAAACCCCCGGCGGCACCATCATCCTGAAGGCCCACCGCGCCATCGAGTCGATCACGCTCGACCGCGAAGTGGCTCACCTGAAGGACGACCTGATGCCGCGCTACGCCAGCCTGATCTACAACGGCTACTGGTGGAGCCCGGAACGCAAGGCGCTGCAGGTGCTGATCGACCACACGCAGGCCAAGGTCAACGGCTGGGTGCGCGTCAAGCTGTACAAGGGCAACGTCATCGTGGTCGCGCGCGACTCCAAGGACACGCTGTTCGACAAGACCATCGCGACCTTCGACGATGACGGCGGCGCCTACAACCAGGCCGATGCCGGCGGCTTCATCAAGCTGAACGCGCTGCGCATGCGCATCGCCGAAAACGCACGCCGCCAGCGCGGCGAGTAAGGGGGGCTTTCCGGCATCGGCTCGGTTCGGGCCGCTGCCGGCCAGTCAGCACTCAGCAGAAGGGGGCCGCCATGGCCCCTTTTTTGCGCCGCCTCGCCCTCGTTCGACATTCCAGATTCCAGTCAGATTTCAGTGATCCAGAACCAAGCATCAAGGAGAAATAGCGTGAGCCAGTTCGACAACGTATCCGTCGTCAAGAAAGCCAACCTGTACTTCGACGGCAAGTGCGTGAGCCACACCGTGCTGTTCCCGGACGGCACCCGCAAGACGCTAGGCGTGATCTTTCCCGCCGCGCTGACCTTCAGCACCGGCGCTCCGGAAATCATGGAAATCAATGGTGGCGTGTGCCGCGTGAAGCTGGCTGGCGAAGACCAGTGGCATACCTATGGCGCCGGCCAGCAGTTCAACGTGCCCGGCGACAGCAGCTTCGATATCGAAGTGACCGAAACGCTGGACTACGTCTGCCACTTCGCCTGAACCCGGCGAAGCACGCCGGGGCTGGTGGTCAATGGTGGTTGATGCTGGTTAAAGCACCACCGGCTCGGGCTCGATACGCACGCCGAAGCGGGCCTGCACCGCATCGGCGATGCGGTTGGCCAGCGCCAGCAGCGCGGCTCCGGTGCCGCCGCCGTGGTGCACCAGCACCAGGGCCTGCTTGCCGTAGACGCCCACCGGGCCGTCGCTCAAGCCCTTGAACCCGCACTGATCGATCATCCAGCCGGCAGCCAGCTTGTAGCTGCCGTCGGGCTGCGCATGGCTGACCAGGCTGGGATGCTGCACCAGCAGCGCATCGCGCTGCTCGGCGCCCACCACCGGGTTCTTGAAGAAGCTGCCGGCATTGCCGACCTGCGCAGGGTCAGGCAGCTTGCGCGAGCGGATCGCGATCACCACGTCGCGGATGCCATCCGCCGTGGGGGCTGCCGCCGTGCCTTGCGTGGCCAGCTCGCGCGCCAGTTCCGCATAGCCCAGCATCGGCTGCCACGGCAGCGGCAGGCGCAGCGTGACCGCGGTAATGATGTAGCGGTCACGGCCCTCGCGCTTGAACAGGCTGTCCCGGTACGCGAACTGGCATTGTTCCAGCGTCAGGCGGACGAATTCGCCGCTGCGCCGGTCGAACGCGCGCAGGCTGTCGAAGCGCTCGCGCAGCTCCACGCCGTAGGCGCCGATGTTCTGGATTGGCGCGGCGCCCGCGGTGCCCGGGATCAGGGCCAGGTTTTCCAGGCCCGGCAAGCCGTCGGCAATGGTGCGGCAGACCAGCGCATGCCAGTTCTCGCCAGCGCCGGCCGTGACCAGGTGGGCCCCGTCGGCCTTGGCCACCGCGTAGCCAGGGATCTCCATGAGCAGCACCAGGGCGTCGAGGTCCTGCGTCAGCACCACATTGCTGCCGCCGCCGAGCACGACCAGCGGCAGGCCTTGCGCGCGCGGGTCAGCCAAGGCGGCCAGCAGGTCGGCTTCGCTGCGCACGTGCACGGCAAAGCGCGCGCGCACGTCGAATCCGAATGTATTGTGGCGGCGCAGGGGATAAAATTCGAGGAAATCTGCCATGCAAGGGAAAGGTGAAGCGGCCGCCGGGGTCGACGGCATCGGACTGCAGGGTAGGCTGGATTATACGTAAGCGCCGCCGCCAGCCGGCGCGCGCGGCGACAAGGCCCGCGGATATGCCGCGGGCAAGTGGCAAGACACAGCAACACGCAGCTAGACAAGGAGAATGCAATGCCGTCGTTTGACGTAGTGTGCGAAGCGAACATGATCGAGGTGAAGAACTCGGTCGAGCAGGCCAACAAGGAAATCACGAACCGTTTCGACTTCAAGGGTTCGGATTCGCGGGTCGAGCACAAGGAGAACGAGCTTACCGCGTTCGCCGATGACGATTTCAAGCTCGGCCAGGTCAAGGACGTGCTGATCAGCAAGATGGCCAAGCGCAATGTCGACGTGCGCTTCCTCGACTACGGCAAGACCGAGCGCATCGGTGGCGACAAGGTCAAGCAGGTCATCACCATCAAGAAGGGCGTCACCGGCGATCTGTCCAAGAAGATCGTCAAGATGATCAAGGACAGCAAGATCAAGGTGCAGGCCAGCATCCAGGGCGACGCGGTGCGCGTCACCGGCACCAAGCGCGATGACCTGCAGAGCGTGATCGCGCTGCTGCGCAAGGACGTTCCAGAGGCGCCGCTGGACTTCAACAACTTCCGCGACTGATCTCCTGTCGCCGGCAGGCGCGGCAGCCATGCTGCCGCGCGCGGCCCTTTCTATCTAGCGCGCCTGCGGCAGGCCGCCGATCTTCGCGCCGGCCTTCAGGCCTTTCTGCGCAAACCAGCCCTTGTTCATCTCCAGCGCGTAGCGCACGGCCGCGCGCGGGCAGTGGTTGTCCTCGGTCTGGGGCGCCATGTCTTCGATATTGACGATGGACCCGTCATCGGCCAGGAAGGCGATCGACAGGGGCAGGTCGGTATTCTTCATCCAGAAGCAGTGTCCGGCTTTCTCTTCGAACACGAACAGCATGCCCTCGTTGGCGGGCATGGTCTTGCGGTACATCAGGCCGAGCTCGCGGGCCTCGGGCGTGGCGGCGATTTCCGCCTTGATCGCGTACATGCCAGCGGTGAGTTGCCTGACCGGCAAGCTGGCCGGGGACTGGGCACAGGCGCAGGCCATGGCGGCGAAGGCGCTGCCGCCGACAAGCAGGTTCTTGAGGAAAGGGCGCATGAATTGGAGCGGCGAATGACGGGTTCGGGACAGCCGCCAGCATAGCGCAGCTACCGCGCGAGCGGCGCGATCAAATATTCCACATCGTTGCAGCAGGCCTTACCGCCGCGAGCAAGAAAAAAGGCAGGCGCCTTGCGGGCAACCTGCCTTGCTTGCCGGGCGTAAAGCCCGGCCTGCCTGCAAACTCTTACTTCGTTGCAGCAGCGTCGGCCTTGGCAGCCGGAGCAGCCTTGGTCTTGCTGTGAGCGTGCTTCTTGGACTTCTTGGTGCTCTTCGTCGCGGGCTTTGCAGCCGGTGCTTCGGCGGCAGGCGCTGCGGCAGCCGGGGCTGCCGGTGCGGGTGCGGCGGCTTGGGCGAAAACGCCGGTGGCGAACAGGCCGGCAACCAGAGCAGCGATCAGTTTGTTCATGCTTAACTACCTCGAAGGTAAATCGATTCGGAAGAGTTGACTCGTACTCGTATGCGACGCGTCAGTGTCAAAAACGAAACGAGGCGGTGAGTCGTTGACTCGCGACTTGTTAATTTTTGTAACTTTTTGCGCGAGGGCGAGCAGGACGCCGATCCTGGGGACTGGTTGCCGCCCCCAATCCGCTGCCGCGCGCGGTCGTGCGGGTGCGTGGCGCGGCTATGGCTTGCAGGCCGAGCGCGCTCGGCTCGATCTCGCACCATTGCCCTGGCGCAAGTCCGAGCGTGCGCAGGTCGAGCGTGCCGATCTGCACGCGCACCAGGCGCAAGGTCGGAAATCCCACTGCCGCGGTCATGCGGCGCACCTGGCGGTTCTTGCCCTCGCGGATCTCGAGTTCCAGCCATTGGGTAGGGATGGCGGCGCGAAATCGCACCGGAGGATTGCGTGGCCACAGGAAGTCCGGCTCGTCGATGCAGCGCGCCCGCGCCGGCAGGGTACGGAAATCTCCGAGGTCGACGCCATTGCGCAGGTGCGCCAGGGCGGCTTCGTCCGGCACGTTTTCAACCTGGGCCAGATACGTCTTGGGCAGTTTGTGGTGCGGATCGGCGATGCGCGCCTGCAGGATGCCATCATCGGTCAGCAGCAGCAGGCCTTCGCTGTCGGCATCGAGCCTTCCTGCCGGATACACGCCGGGCCGCTGCACGCAGTCGGCGAGAGTCGGGCGCGACGGGTGCGCGGAGAACTGGCTCATGGTGCCGAAGGGTTTGTTCAGTGCGATCAGCGTCATCGAGAGTATTGGAGCCTGGCGCGCGGGTACGGCGCATTAATGGCGTCAGTATGGGGCGTCAGTATGCCGTAGCCCGCGCCGGGCGGCGCGGGCTACGGCCAGGATGGCGGATCATGAAATTTTGCTGCATAATACGAAACGGTCTTATGTCTTATATAAGACCTGTATGCGTGTGACGCATAGCCGGGCAGTCCGCGCGTGGTGCGCTGCGGCATCCCCCTGCGCCGATCGCCGTTAAAATGCCCGCGCGCCATCCAAATCTCGCCGCCAGGTCACGAATCCGGCGGCTCGTTGCAACCCCCCGTTCCGTACTGGAGACGTCATGTATCAACACATCAAGGTTCCGGCCGGCGAAAAGATCACGGTCAACCAGGATTTTTCGCTGAATGTTCCGGACAATCCGATCATTCCATTCATCGAAGGCGACGGTACGGGCCTGGATATCACCCCGGTGATGATCAAGGTGGTCGACGCAGCCGTGGCCAAGGCCTACGGCGGCAAGCGCAAGATCTCCTGGATGGAGATCTACGCCGGCGAGAAATCGACCAAGGTGTATGGCCCCGACGTATGGTTGCCTGAAGAAACCCTCGAAGTCCTGAAGGATTACGTGGTGTCCATCAAGGGCCCGCTGACCACGCCGGTTGGCGGCGGCATCCGCTCGCTCAACGTGGCGCTGCGCCAGCAACTGGACCTGTACGTCTGCCTGCGCCCGGTTGCGTACTTCAAGGGTGTGCCCTCGCCGGTGCGCGAGCCGCAAAAGATCGACATGGTGATCTTCCGCGAGAATTCGGAAGACATCTACGCCGGCATTGAGTGGGAAGCGGAAAGCGACCAGGCCAAGAAGCTGATCGCCTTCCTGCAGAACGAAATGGGCGTGAAGAAGATCCGTTTCCCGGATACCTCGGGCATCGGCGTCAAGCCGGTTTCCAAGCAAGGCACCAAGCGCCTGGTGCGCAAGGCCATCCAGTACGCGATTGACAACGACAAGCCGTCGGTGACCATCGTGCACAAGGGCAACATCATGAAGTTCACCGAAGGTGGCTTCCGTGACTGGGCCTACGAGCTGGCACAGCAGGAATTCGGCGCCGAACTGATCGACGGCGGCCCGTGGTGCAAGTTCAAGAACCCGAAGACCGGCCGGGAAGTCGTCATCAAGGACGCCATCGCCGACGCCTTCCTGCAGCAGATCCTGCTGCGCCCGGCCGAGTACTCTGTGATCGCCACGCTGAACCTGAACGGCGACTACATCTCCGACGCGCTGGCAGCCCAGGTCGGCGGCATTGGCATTGCCCCGGGCGCCAACCTGTCGGACTCCGTGGCCATGTTCGAAGCCACCCATGGCACCGCACCGAAGTACGCCGGCAAGGACTATGTGAACCCGGGTTCCGAAATCCTCTCCGCGGAGATGATGCTGCGCCACATGGGCTGGACCGAAGCCGCCGACCTGATCATCTCCTCGATGGAGAAGTCCATCCTGTCGAAAAAGGTCACCTATGACTTCGCCCGCCTGCTCGAAGGCGCGACGCAGGTGTCGTGCTCGGGCTTTGGCCAGGTGATGATCGACAATATGTAAGCCTTGCCCCGGGCGTGCGCTGCCTTCCTGCGCGGATGGCGGCTCGCCGCGCTGCAACAGGCCCTGTGCTTCCGAGAGGAAGCCGGGGGCTTTTTCATTGGCGAGCCGCTTGGGACCTTGGATTCGCCAAAGGCTGGGGCGCTGATCGAAGAGTCCCGGCAGTCGCCGCCAGGGCTTCCGATTCATTTCAGCCAAAATCGCGCAAGAATCAGCCAGAAAGCTGATGCAAAAGGCCTGAAACGGATGAATCGCGGAAGAGGCTGGCAACGGGCCAACCGGCAAGCAGGCAAGCAAAAAGCCCGGCATTGACCTGACCGGGCTTTTTGTCGGATGCGTTACGTGCTGCTGTTCAGCCTGCATGCCTTGGGGCGGGGCAGGCCGATCCCGTTCCGGGGATGATCCCCCGCATCCTGTCGTGGCCGCCTCAAGCTCTACCGGCTGGTGCGGCCGCGCACCGAATCTTCAGGCGTTATCCTGGATATTGGTGGCTTGTTTGCCCTTGGGGCCCTGGATGATTTCGAAGGATACGCGCTGACCCTCTTTCAGGGTCTTGAAGCCATTCATCTGGATGGCCGAAAAGTGCGCAAACAGTTCTTCTTCGCCGTCGTCCGGCTTGATGAACCCAAAGCCCTTGGCGTCATTGAACCATTTGACGATACCGCTTGCCATAAACTCCCCCAACAAAAAAAGCAGGATACGAGCGGGGGAAAGCGCCGCGGCCAGTGGGTACCCGGCTAGTGTTCTCGCGCGCTGCCCGGATGGAACCGGGTCGGGCGCAAAGGCACGACTGTGCGGACACCGCGTGGCGGCCAGTTTGATGTGCTGACTCGCCGCCGCTGGATTCGTGGGCCTCCCTGCTCACGGATCACTCAGTCCGGACTATTGCTTGGCTCGCTTAACCAGACGTGAATGTGCGAACGATTCTTCTGTCAAACCTGCGCACTGTCAAGTTGGCAGATTCCCCACTCCCGGTAGGGTGTGGCGGGAAAGGAACGGCTATAGGTGGTATTTTGGAGGGAAAGGGCGCGCCGCGAAAGCGTGCGCCCTCATTCAGGTGACCCACGAGGTGAGCCCGGATGCCTTCGGCATCCCAGGAATTTGGATGGCCGCTGCATCGGCCTCTTGAATCCGGCGTCTTTTCCCCAAATTGCAGAGTTGTGCGTAAGGGTTAGAATAAAGCCATGGCTACACGGCTGGCAAATGTCCCACAACGCGAAGCAGGCACCGTACTGGAGCGGAAAGAGCAGGCGCTCAAACCGCCCGCCATGTACAAGGTGTTGCTGCTGAATGACGACTTCACCCCGATGGAGTTCGTCGTGATGATCCTGCAGCAGTATTTCAGCAGGGACCGGGAGACGGCGACGCAGATCATGCTGACCGTCCACCGGGAGGGTAAGGGGGTCTGCGGCATCTATACCAGGGATATCGCGGCAACGAAGGTCGAGCTGGTGTCAACCCACGCACGGCAGGCGGGTCATCCGTTGCAATGCGTGATGGAGGAAGCATGATTGCGCAAGAATTGGAAGTCAGCCTGCACATGGCGTTTGTTGAAGCCCGGCAGGCACGCCACGAGTTTATAACCGTGGAGCACCTGCTACTGGCGTTGCTTGACAACCCCACGGCAGCGGAAGTCTTGCGCGCCTGCGCAGCCAATATTGAGGATTTGCGCACCAGTCTGAAGAACTTCATCGCGGACAACACGCCCGTGGTGCCTGGTACCGACGAGGTGGATACCCAGCCTACGCTGGGCTTCCAGCGCGTCATCCAGCGCGCCATCATGCATGTGCAGTCCACTTCCAACGGCAAGAAGGAAGTGACCGGGGCCAATGTCCTGGTGGCGATCTTTGGCGAGAAGGACTCGCACGCTGTGTATTACCTCCAGCAGCAGGGCGTGACCCGGCTGGATGTGGTCAATTTCATCAGCCATGGCATCCGCAAGGACCAGGCCGAGCCCGCCAAGCATGGCGACGGCACGGCCGAGGGCGAAGGCGGCGATGGCAAGGAAAGCCCGCTCGAGCAGTTCACCCAGAACCTGAACACGCTGGCCAAGGCCGGCAAGATCGATCCGCTGATCGGCCGCGAAAGCGAAGTCGAGCGGGTGGTCCAGGTGCTGTGCCGCCGGCGCAAGAACAACCCGCTGCTGGTGGGCGAGGCTGGGGTCGGCAAGACCGCGATCGCCGAAGGCCTGGCCTGGCGCATCACCAAGAACGAAGTGCCCGACATCCTGGAAAAGGCCGTCGTGTACTCGCTCGACATGGGCGCCCTGCTGGCCGGCACCAAGTACCGCGGGGACTTCGAGCAGCGCCTGAAGGGCGTGCTCAAGTCGCTCAAGGACAATCCGAACGCGATCCTGTTCATCGACGAGATCCACACGCTGATCGGCGCGGGCGCCGCTTCGGGCGGGACGCTGGACGCCAGCAACCTGCTCAAGCCGGCACTGTCGTCGGGCCAGCTCAAGTGCATCGGCGCGACCACCTTCACCGAATACCGCGGCATCTTCGAAAAAGACGCGGCCCTGTCGCGTCGTTTCCAGAAGATCGACGTGGTGGAGCCATCGGTCGACCAGACCGTGCAGATCCTGCGCGGCCTGAAGTCGCGCTTCGAGGAGCACCATGGCGTCAAGTACGCGGCTGCGGCGCTGACCGCGGCGGCCGAGCTGTCGGCACGCTTCATTACCGACCGCCACCTGCCGGACAAGGCCATCGATGTGATCGACGAGGCCGGTGCGGCCCAGCGCATCCTGCCCAAGTCCAAGCAGAAGAAGACCATCGGCAAGGGCGAGATCGAGGACATCGTCTCGCGCATTGCCCGCATCCCGCCGCAGAGCGTCAACCAGGATGACCGCAGCAAGCTGCAGACCCTGGACCGCGACCTGAAATCCGTGGTGTTCGGCCAGGAGCCGGCCATCGAGGCGCTGGCTTCAGCCATCAAGATGTCGCGCGCCGGCCTGGGCAAGACGGACAAGCCGATCGGCTCCTTCCTGTTCTCCGGCCCGACCGGGGTGGGCAAGACCGAAGTGGCCAAGCAGCTTGCCTTCATCATGGGCATCGAGCTACTGCGCTTTGACATGTCCGAGTACATGGAACGCCACGCGGTGAGCCGGCTGATCGGCGCGCCGCCGGGATATGTGGGCTTTGACCAGGGCGGCCTGCTGACCGAGGCTGTCACCAAAAAGCCGCACTGCGTGCTGCTGCTGGACGAAATCGAGAAGGCGCATCCGGATATCTTCAATATCCTGCTGCAGGTGATGGACCATGGCGCGCTGACCGATAACAACGGCCGCCGCGCCGACTTCCGCAATGTGATCATCATCATGACCACCAATGCGGGAGCGGAAACCATGAACCGCGCCACCATCGGATTCACGTCCTCGCGCGAGCAGGGCGACGAGATGGTCGACATCAAGCGCATGTTCACGCCCGAGTTCCGTAACCGGCTGGATGCCATCATCAGCTTCCGCTCGCTCGACGAGGAAATCATCCTGCGCGTGGTCGACAAGTTCCTGATGCAGCTTGAGGAGCAGCTTCACGAGAAGAAGGTGGAAGCCAGCTTCAGCGACCACCTGCGCAAGTTCCTGGCCAAGAAGGGTTTCGACCCGCTGATGGGCGCGCGTCCGATGCAGCGCCTGATTCAGGACCTGATCCGCAAGGCGCTGGCTGACGAACTCCTGTTCGGCAAGCTGGTGTCCGGTGGCAGGGTGGTGGTGGATCTCGACGAGCAGGACCAGATCAAGCTGGACTTTGCCGAGGCAGCCGCGGAACCGCCCGAAGCACCGGAAAACGAAAAGGCGGAAGTCTAGGACGAAGCGCGAGGGGCAGGCAGAGCGGACCTTGCCCGCAATTCGTGCTATCCTCGGGCAAAATACAGGGCGGCAGCAATGCCGCCCTTTTTGTTTTGGCCGGGTGCGGCTGCGCACTGCAGCTGTGTTCCCGCCATCCGTCTGAGTACCCGATGTCCCAATCCCAACGCTCGCGGCTGCGCCGCCTGCTGCTCAAATCGTTGCCACTTGGCGCGATGCCCCTGATTCCCGTGCCTGGCCTGGCTGCCCTGGGTGGCGATGCCACGGCAGGCGCCTCCGGCCGTCCCATCTCCATGGTGTTGCCGTTCCCTCCGGGCGGCAGCGTCGATATCGTCGCGCGCCAGTTGCAGCCCGGCCTGAAGAGCGGGCTTGGCCAGACGGTGGTGATCGACAACAAGCCCGGCGCCGGTGGCCTGATTGCGTCGAGCACCGTGGCCCGGGCCAAGCCGGACGGCAGCACGCTGTTGATGGCGTTCGACACGCATGCCATCAACCCGTTTGCCTACAAGAACATGCCCTACGACACGTTCCGCGACTTCACGCCGATCTCGCAACTGGTGCGTTTTCCGCTGGTGATCGCGGCCAACCCCTCCTTGCCCGCGTCCAACGTGAAGGAGCTGGTCGCCATGGCGCGGCAGAAGCCGGAGAGCATCCACTACGCGTCTTCCGGCATCGGCAGCCTGAACCAGCTCGCCGCAGAGGCGCTGGCTACCGAGGCCGGCGTGCGCTTTCTCCACGTGCCGTACAAAGGTGGCGGCCCGGCGGTGCAGGCCGTGCTGTCCAATGAAGTCGACGTATTTTTCTCCAGCTATGCGGCGGTGCAGGCGCATGTGGCTGCCAAGACGATCAAGCTGCTTGGCGTGACCGGCACCACCCGCCTGCGCCAGTTCCCGCAATTGCCAACCGTGGCCGAGCAAGGCTACCGCGGTTTCGACGCCTATTCCTGGATCGGCGTGTTTGGCCCGGCCGGGTTGCCGGAGCCGACCGTGGCGCGCCTGCACGACGCCCTGGTCCAGTCGTTGCGGCAGCCGCGCGTGGTCGATGCGCTGGCCGTGCAGGGCTTCGAGATCGTGGGCGGCAGCCCGGCCGAGCTGGCCAGCCTGGTGCGCCACGAGCACGACAAATGGCAGGCAGTGGCGCGCAAGGCCAATATCCAGTTCGATTGAAGCGAGAGGGTGCGATGACGATGGAACCGCTAGACCATGCCGTGATGGTGTGTCCCGACCTTGACGCTGCGGCGCAAGCCTGGCGCGGGTTTGGCTTCACGCTGACGCCGCGAGGCTACCACACGCTTGGCTCGCAGAACCATTGCGTCATGCTGACGCGCGACTATCTTGAGCTGCTGCATGTCACCGCGCCCAGCCCGATGCGGCAGTATTACTGGGATGCGCAGGAAGCCGGGGGCGGATGCGCGGGGCTGTCCTGCAAGAGCAGCGACACCTTCGCCGCCGCGGCGCAGCTGCGCGGTGGCGGCTGGCACACTTCGGACCCGATCGAGTTCTCGCGGCCGGTGCGGCTGGACGATGGCGCGGAGCATACCGCCACCTTCCGCGTGGCTGCGATCGACGATGCGCCGGGCGCGCGCTTCTTTATTTGCGAGCACCGCACGCCGGAGCTGCTGTGGCGTCCAGAGTGGACCACGCATGCCAACGGCGCTGTGGGCATCGCTACCATGTTCCTGGTGGTGGCGCCGTCGCTGGTGGAGGCTGCCGGGCGTGCCTATGCCGAACTGACCGGCGGCGAGATGACGCAACTGAGCGATCACATCTGCAGCCTGGCGCTGGGTGGCGCCACGCTGGTGGTGACCACGCCGCAGGCGCTGGCCGCCGCGACCGGCACCGAGCATGTGCGCCGCGCCGTGCCCGGGTATGCCGCCATCCGGCTGCGCACCAGCGACCTGGCCGCGGCCCGCCGCGGCTGGCGCGAGGCGCGCGTCGGCGCGCTCGACCTGGGCCCCGACGAGAGCCTGATTCCTGCCTCGGCGGCCGGCGGCGTAGCGCTGCTGTTCGAGCAGGCGCGCTAACGCAATAGCGTCAAGCGCGCCGCTCCTCCCGCTTAGCTGCCGCTCTTGGCGTGATGCACGCCGGTTGAGCCGAAGCCACCCGCGCCCCGCACGGTGTCTTCGGAGAAGACTTCCACGGTCTTGAACACGGGCCGCAGCACCGGCACGAACATCATCTGCGCGATGCGCTCGCCTGGCTGGATCATGATCGGCTCGGTGCCGGGCGCATTGCGGTTCCACACGCTCACCATGATCGGGCCCTGGTAGTCAGCGTCGATCACGCCGATCGAGTTGCCCAGCACCAGCCCTTTCTTGTGGCCCAGGCCCGAGCGCGGCGCGATGGTGGCCGCCATGTAGGGGTTACCCATGTGCACGGAGATGCCGGCAGGCACCAGTTGCGCCGGCGTGCCCGGCTCGATGGTGAGGGCGGCGTCCAGGCAGGCGTGCAGGTCGATCGCCGCCGCCATATCGCTCTGGTAAGCCGGCAGGCCCCATTCGTGCAGGCGTGCGTCAAGCACCTTGATTTCGACGGTGGGGTTGGCTTCGAATGTCATGGCTGGTCGGTCCCGGAAAAACTAAAAACGTTGGCAACCCGAGATGATAGCCGAGCTTGGTTGCCCCTTAGTTGTCCCTTAGTCGTCCCTTGGTTGTCCCTTAGTCGCCCGACAGGTCGAACGCCTGCGCCAGCAGCTCGTAGGTGTGCAGCCGCGCCGCGTAGCTGGCGGCCACGCTCAGCACCACCAGTTCGTCGGCAAGGAAGCGCTCGCGCAGGGCCAGCATGCGCTGCGCCACCTGCTCGGGCGTGCCGCAGATGGTGCGCGGGCGCTCGCGCTCGACGATCAGCCGGTCGCGCTCGCTGAGCTCGTGCTGCGCGGCCTGGGCGAGCGAGGGGATCTGTGCGTTGACGCCATAGGCCATCTGCAGCCGGCGCAGGTCCACGGCGCGCTCCAGCTCTGCCGCCTCGGCCTCGGTATCGGCGCAGATCACGAAGATGGCCGCCGCGCTATAGGGCCGCTCGTCATAGCCCGTCTCGAAATCGCGGCGGTATTGCTGCGCGACGGCATGCCCCACATGCGGGTTGATAAAGTGGGCAAAGGCAAAGCGCAGTCCCAGGCGTGCCGCCAGGGCGCCGCCGTAGTCGCTGGAGCCCAGCACCCACAGCTCGGGCCGGGTATCGATCTCGGGCTGCAGCACCACGCCCTCGGCGATATGGCCCGGCGGCACCTCGCCACGGAACAGCCAGGACAGGTCCTGCACTTGCTCCGCGAACTGGTCGCCCCGGTTGTACTGGCCCATGGCCACCGCCTGCGCGGTGCGCATGTCGCCGCCCGGCGCGCGCCCCACGCCAAGATCGATGCGGCCCGGGAACAGGGCCTCCAGCATGCGGAACTGCTCCGCCACCTTGAAGGGGCTGTAGTAGGGCAGCATCACGCCGCCCGAGCCCAGCCGGATGCGCTTGGTCACACTGCCCAGGCGGGCCAGCATGACTTCCGGCGCCGGATTGCACACACCGCGCAGCCCGTGATGCTCGGCGCACCAGTAGCGGGTGTAGCCCAGCGCATCGGCGGCCTGCGCCAGCTCCACGGTGGCGGCCAGCGCATCGCGTGCGTGATGGCCGGCGATGACCGGGCTCTGGTCGAGCACCGAGAGGCGCACTTTGGGTTTGCTTGCGGACATGTTCAGGGTTTGGGCCGGGTGAGGATCGAGGATGCCGGGCATGCAGGCTTAACGGCGCGCGGGCAGGCGCTGGGCGATGGCCGCTACCAGGTCGCGCGCCAGCGTCAGCTTGTCGGCGCGCGGCAGGCGGGTCATGCCGTGGGCATCGAACAGCACGATCTCGTTGTCGTCCATGCCGAAGGTGTGGTGGCCGATATTGCCCACCAGCAGCGGCACGTTCTTGCGCTGGCGCTTTTGCTCGCCGTATTGCTCGAGCTTTTCGCTCTCGGCGGCAAAGCCCACGCAATAGGGTGCGTCCGGCTTTGCGGCCACGGCGGCGAGGATGTCGGGGTTCTGCACGAACTGCAGCGTCGGCGTGTCGCTATCATTGGCTTTCTTCAGCTTCTGGCTGGCCACATCGGCGGGACGCCAGTCGGCCACGGCCGCCACGGCGATGAACACATCGGCGCCGGACAAGCCCGCCATTACCGCGTCGTGCATCTGCTGCGCGCTTTCCACATCGGTTCGGGCAACGCCGCGCGGCGTGGGCTGGGCCGTCGGGCCAGCCACCAGCACCACGTCGGCGCCGGCCTCGCGGGCCGCGCGCGCGATGGCAAAGCCCATCTTGCCGGAGGAGCGGTTGGTAATGCCGCGCACCGGGTCGATGGCTTCAAAGGTGGGGCCGGCCGTGATCACCACGCGGCGCCCGGCCAGCGGCTTGGGCTGGAAGAACGCGATGATATCCGCAAGCAGCTCCAACGGCTCCAGCATGCGGCCGTCGCCGACTTCGCCGCACGCCTGGTCGCCGCTGCCGGGGCCCAGCAGGGTCACGCCGTCCTTGCGCAGCTGGGCGGCATTGCGCTGGGTGGCGGGGGCCGACCACATCTGCAGGTTCATGGCCGGCGCCACCAGCAACGGGCAGTTGCGAGCGATGCACAGGGTGGTCAGCAGGTCGTCGCACAGGCCATGCGTCAGCTTGGCGAGGAAATCGGTGGAGGCGGGCGCGACCACGATGGCATCGGCTTCACGCGAGAGATCGATATGGGCCATGTTGTTGCCCACGCGCGCGTCCCATTGGGAGGTGAAGACCGTGCGCCCGGAGAGTGCCTGCATGGTCACCGGCGTGATGAACTGGGTGGCGCCTTCGGTCATGACCACCTGCACGGTGGCACCGGCTTTGGTCAGCAGGCGGACCAGCTCGGCCGATTTGTAGCAGGCGATGCCGCCGGTCAGGCCAAGGACGAGATGCTTGCCTCGCAGATCCATGGATATGCTCTTCGCTTGAAGGTTGTTGTCCGGCAGTTGCGGCAGCCAGCAAGGTCTGCAACTCCCGCGCCGGAGAGACATCAATAATACCGGCTTGCCCGCGAGTGCGTTGGCGGGCGCCGCCACACGCTTCGAGCGTCTCCATCGGCGCTGCTTCACTGCAAATTCAACGGCTTAAAGTCAAAGGCAAAGAAGGCGACCCGGATGCGGCGAGGCGCCGCATAACGAGAGATTCAAACCTTGACGGCTCGCTGCGCATCGCGCGTGGGTGATTTCCGCCTGGCCGGCGGAAATCACGGCTACACCGAATGGTTCTCTATTCCCGTCGGTTTGCTCCCCTCTCCCACTTGTGGGAGAGGGGCCGGGGGAGAGGGCGGGCGCTCGATATGCCTCTGCGTGCTGGACAAAACCGAAGACTTCGCTTCAAGTGGCTCCTAAGCCACCCCTCTCCCCGGCCCTCTCCCCCTGAGGGGAGAGGGAGAGACAGCCGTCGTCATGGCGCGCAGGTGTTGGCCTGTTCGGCGGCTTCGGCTTGTGCCTCAGGTTTGTCAGCGGTTTGACGCCCGCATGAAGCGGGCGCAGCTGGAACGTTGGTGCGGCCTCAATGCCGGCGAACGCGCCGCAGTTCGTCGACGATCAGCAGCACAGCGCCCACCGTGATGGCGCAGTCCGCCACGTTGAACGCCGGCCAGTGGTAGTTGCGCACGTAGAAGTCGAGGAAATCGACGACATGGCCGTACACCACGCGGTCCACCACATTGCCAATGGCGCCGCCAAGGATCAGCGAGATCGCGAAGCAGAACAGGCGCTGCCCGGTATGGCGGTACAGCATCCAGATGATGAACAGCCCCACCAGCACGCCCAGGCCGGTGAAGAACCAGCGCTGCCAGCCGCCGGCGTCTGCCAGGAAGCTGAAGGCGGCGCCCTTGTTATAGACCAGCACCAGGTTGAAGAAGCGGGTCACCGGGCGGGATTCGCCGTAGGCGAAGGTCCGCACGATGACGATCTTGAAGAACTGGTCGAGCACGATCACCAGCAGGGCGAACGCCATCCACAGCAGTGGCGTGGCGTTGCTGCCCTTCGAGCCCTTGCTGCTGGCGCGTTTGGTGCCGCGCGCGGTGCGCGTGGTGGTAGCGGCCATCAGGCATGGCTCCTGTGTTCACCGGCGCCGAACAGGTTGCTGTCGCAGCGGCCGCAGAGGGTGGGATGGGCCGGGTCGCGGCCGACGTCGGCGCGGTAGTGCCAGCAACGCTCGCACTTGGCGTGCACCGAGGGCGTCACCGTGACCAGCAGGTCGCCGCCTTCCGGCGCCGGCGTTACCTTGGCGGCGGAGGTCAGCAGCACGAAGCGCAGGTCATCGGACAGGCTCTGCAGCGCGGCCAGCACCGGGCCACCGGCCTGGATGGTGACTTCGGCTTGCAGCGAGGAACCGATCTCGCCGTCCACGCGCACCGCTTCGAGCTGCTTGGTGACTTCGGCGCGGGCTTCGCGGATCACATGCCACTTCTGCAGCAGGTCGTCGGCCTGGTCGATCGCCGGCACTTCGTAGTAGGTGCTGGTGAAGATGGTGTCGGTGTGCTCGGTGCCATGGCCGAAGATCTGCCATGCCTCTTCCGCCGTGAACGACAGGAACGGCGCCATCCAGTGCAGCATGGCCTGGGTGATGTGGTACACCGCGTTCTGCGCGGCGCGGCGCTCTGTCGAGTTGGCCGCGGTGGTGTAGAGGCGGTCCTTCAGCACGTCCAGGTAGAAGCCGCCCAGGTCTTCCGAGCAGAAGGTCTGCAGCTTGGCGACCACTGGGTGGAACTCGTAGCCGTCGTAGTGCGACAGGATTTCCTGTTGCAGGCGGCCGGTCAGGGCGACGGCGTAGCGGTCGATTTCCAGCCATTCCGACGCCGGCAGCGCATGCTGCGCGTGGTCGTAGTCGGCCAGGTTGGCCAGCAGGAAGCGTAGCGTGTTGCGGATGCGGCGATAGCCTTCCACCACGCGCTTGAGGATTTCGTCGGAGATCGACAGCTCGCCGGAGTAATCGGTCGAGGCCACCCACAGGCGGATGATCTCGGCGCCCATCTTGTTCGACACGTCCTGCGGCGACACCGTGTTGCCGACCGACTTCGACATCTTGCGGCCTTCGCCGTCGACCGTGAAGCCGTGCGTCAGCAGCGCCTTGTAGGGCGGCTTGCCGTACAGCATCGACGCGGTCAGCAGCGACGAATGGAACCAGCCGCGATGCTGGTCAGAGCCTTCCAGGTACAGGTCCGCCAGGCGGCCGTCGGGCAGGTCGGCCGACGCGTCGTACAGGTCTTCGCGGTGGGAGCCGCGGATCACGGTCCAGTGCGTGGTGCCGGAGTCGAACCAGACGTCGAGCGTGTCGCGGTTCTTTTCATACAGGGCGGCATCGGAGCCCAGCAGTTCCTTGGGATCCAGCGTCTGCCAGGCTTCGATGCCGTGCGCTTCCACGCGCTTGGCGATCTCCTCCAGCAGCTCCGGCGTGCGCGGGTGCAGCGCGCCGGTTTCCTTGTGCAGGAAGAAGGCCATCGGCACGCCCCACTGGCGCTGGCGCGACAGGGTCCAGTCGGGCCGGTTGGCGATCATGTTGTGCAGGCGCTGCTTGCCCCAAGCCGGGTAGAACTCGGTTGCCTCGATGCCGGCGAGCGCGGTTTCGCGCAGGGTCGGGCCGTTGCTGCCGTCGTCATTGACCGGATCCACGTCCATGCCCGCGAACCATTGCGAGGTGGCACGGTAGATGATCGGCGTCTTGTGACGCCAGCAGTGCATATAGCTGTGGGTGTACTTGTGCGAGTTGAACAGGTTGCCCGAGGCCTTCAGCACTTCGACGATCCTGGGGTTGGCATCCCAGAGCTTCTGGCCGCCGAACAGCGGCAGCGTGCTGGCATAGACGCCGTCGCCCATGACCGGGCTGATGATGTCCCTGTCGTTCATGCCGTGCGCCTTGCACGACTGGAAATCCTCCACGCCGTAGGCCGGCGCCGAGTGCACGATGCCGGTGCCGGTATCGGTGGTGACGTAGTCGCCCAGGTAGACCGGCGACAGGCGGTCGTAGCCCGCGTCCATCTTGGACAGCGGGTGGTGGAAGCGGATTTCCGACAGCGCCGCGCCGGTGGTGGTGGCCAGCACCTTGCCTTCCAGTTCGTAGATCTTGAGCTGTTCTTCGACGCGCTCGGTGGCCAGCAGCAGGAAGCCGCGCGGGGTATCGACCAGCGCGTACTCGACCTCCGGATGCACGTTGAGCGCCTGGTTGGACGGGATGGTCCACGGCGTGGTGGTCCAGATCACGATCCAGCCGGGTTTGGCGGCGAGTTGCTCGGCCGGCACCTTGAAGGCGTGCGCCAGCTTGTCGGTCTCGGCGAAGGGGAAGCCCACGTCGATGGAAAGATCGGTCTTGTCCTTGTACTCGACCTCGGCTTCGGCCAGCGCCGAGCCGCAGTCGAAGCACCAGTTCACCGGCTTCAGGCCGCGGAACACGTAGCCCTTTTCCATGATCTTGCCCAGCGCGCGCAGCTCGTCGGCTTCGTTGCTGTAGTTCATGGTCAGGTAGGGGTGTTCCCAGTCACCCAGCACGCCCAGGCGCTCGAAGTCCAGCTTCTGGCGGGCGATCTGCTCGGTGGCGTAGGCACGGGCGCGCGATTGCACTTCCTGCACCGGCAGGCCCTTGCCGAACTGCTTTTCGATCTGGATCTCGATCGGCATGCCGTGGCAGTCCCAGCCCGGCACATAGACGGCGTCCAGCCCGGTCAGGCCGCGCGCCTTGACGATCATGTCCTTGAGGACCTTGTTGACCGCGTGGCCGATGTGGATGTCGCCATTGGCGTATGGGGGGCCATCGTGCAGGATGAACTTCTTGGCGCCCATGCGAGCGGCCCGGATCTTCTTGTAGAGCTGCTTGTCCTGCCATTGCTTGACCCACAGCGGCTCGCGCTTGGGCAGGTCGCCGCGCATCGGGAAGGGGGTCTCGAGCAGATTGACCGGGTACTTGCTTTTTTCGGGCTTGGCGCGTTTGTCGTTGGACATGTCGATTCTCGGGGCAATTCAGTTGGCGCGCGGCACTAGCTCGGCTGGGTGCGGGCGCGCGGTACGGCGTGGACCGGCTGCGGAGGGTGCCGCGGCCTGGCTTCGGGTTGGGGTAGCGACCCGGGTCCCGCCGCGCGGGAACGGGGCGCTAGCTAATTCGGTCGGTGGCGGAGGTGGCGAAGTCGCGGCTGCCCGCTGCCGGGGGCGTGCCCTCGGGCGAGCCCGGCACGGTCAGGCCGAAGAAGGCGCGGGCGTCCGCGCTGTCCTTGGCAATGGCGGCGGTCAGCGCCTCCAGCCCGTCGAAACGGGCTTCGTCGCGCAGCTTCTTCATGAACTCGACCCGGACCAGCTTGCCGTAGACGTTCTGCTTGAAGTCGAACAGGTGCACTTCCAGCAGCACCCGGCCGGCATCTTCGATGGTCGGGCGCACGCCGATGCTGGCCACGCCTGGTATGGCGTGGTCGGCCAGCCCATGCACCTGCACCACGAAGATGCCGTTGACAGCCGGCCGCTTGTGCGAGATGCGCAGGTTGATGGTGGGAAAGCCCAGGTCGCGCCCGAGCTTGCGGCCGTGGACCACATGCCCGCTGATGGCATAGCCATGGCCAAGCAGGCGGCGCGCGTGTTCGAGATCGCCATCGCCCAGCGCCTGCCGCACGGCGGAGCTGGAGATGCGCACGCCGCCTTCGGAGACCGAGCCCATCTGCTCAACGTCGAAGCCGAACTGGACGCCGGCCTGTTGCAGATAGGCGAAATCGCCGGCGCGCCTGGCACCGAAGCGGAAGTCGTCGCCGACCAGCAGCCAGCGCGTGTGCAGGCCGTGCCAGAGCACGTTCTCGACAAACGCTTGTGGGGATTGCGCGGCGAAGTGTGCGTTGAAGTGCTCAACGACCACGCGGTCGACACCGTTGCGGCGCAGGCTTTCCAGCTTGTCGCGCAGCAGCGCAATGCGCCTTGGCGCCTTGTCCGGCGTGAAGAATTCGCGCGGATGCGGCTCGAATGTCATCACGCATAGCGGCAGCCCGCGTGCATCCGCCGCGGCGCGCGCGCGGGCGAGCAGCGACTGGTGGCCGCGGTGCACACCGTCAAAATTGCCGATGGTGAGGGCGCAGGGCGCCCGGCTTTCGGCGTTGGGCAGGCCACGGAAGACTTTCACGAGGACGGCAACAAGCGTTTGGGTAAAGCGAGCATTATAAGGCGAATGGTGGACAAGTTTGGCTTGGCGGCGGTGGCGGGCATGCCGGCACTGGCGTTTTTGTGCACGGATCGACCCATTGTCGTGGCGTTGTGCCCCAAAAGGCGGCATGATATGGCGGATCGCACTCGCTGCCCCCAGCCCTCCCTTGAACGCGCTGCTAAACCGAATCCTGCCGCCGCCAGGGCCTCCGCTCGATACCGAAACGCGGGCCAAGCTGCTGGCGACCATCCATCGCGTCTCCCCCACCGCCATCGTCGCCTCGGTGGTGCTTCCGGCATTGACCGCGATCGCCTTCTGGTCGGCCGCCGATCACAGCGCCCTGGTGGGCTGGTGCGGCGTCATGCTGGTGCTGACCGCGGCCACCAGCTGGTTCTACTTCGGCTACCTGCGCGATTGCGCCAGCATGAGCCGCTCGGCGCACACACGCAAATGGTGGGCCAATATGCGGGCGATGGCCTTCCTGACCGGGCTGACCTGGGGCAGCTCCGCGCTGCTGCATCTCTACACCGGCTCCACCGTCTTCTCCAGCGTGTTGTACCTGCTGGCGCTTGGCGTGCTGGCGGGCGGCGTCACCGCGCAGTCACCGGTGCCGTCCAACCTGGTCTATGCCGGCATCCCGATCCTGGTGCCCAATATCCTGCTGGCCGAGTACGCGTTCCCGGGGCATGGCACCTATGTGCAGTTGCTGCTGGTGGTCTACGCCATCATGCTCACGCGCCATGCCCTGAACCTGCAGCGCACGCTGGTGCGGGCCATCCAGCTGGAAAGCGACAGCCGCAGGCTGGCCAAGCAATTCCAGGAGGAAAAGGAGAGGGCGCTGCATGCCAGCGAGGAAAAGTCGCGCTTCCTGGCCGCCGCGAGCCATGACCTGCGCCAGCCGGTGCATGCGCTGGTGATGCTGGTGGAGGCGCTGCGCGCCCGCAACAAGTCGTCCTCGCTCCATCCGCTGGTGGAGCAGGTGGCCGCCGGCACCCAGACCATCGACCTGCTGTTCCGTTCGCTGCTGGATCTGTCCAAGCTCGAGGGCCGCAAAGTGCTGCCCACGTTGGAGCCGTGCGAGCTGAGCCACCTGATCAGCGAGGTCATGAGCCAGTTCGCCGCCGACGCGCGCGAGAGCGGCCTGACCCTGACCCCGCGCGTGCCCGAAGAGCTGTACGCCATGGCCGAGCCCGTGCTGCTGCGCCGCGCGCTGTTCAATCTCGTGCAGAACGCCCTGCGCTACACCCGGCGCGGGGGCGTGCTGGTGACCGCGCGCGAGCGCCGCAAGCATATCCGCGTGGAAGTGTGGGACACCGGGGCCGGGATTACGCCCGAGCATCTGCCGGACATCTTCTCGCCGTATTACCAGGTGCATAACCCGCAGCGCGACCCCTCACAGGGCCTGGGGCTAGGGCTGGCGATCTTCAAGGAATGCGTGCGGCTGATGCGCGGCACCTATGGCGTGCGCTCAGTGCCGGGCCGGGGATCGGTGTTCTGGTTCTCGCTGGCGCCGGTGGCGGCCGAGACCGTGGCCACCATCCGTACCGTGCGGGCCAATGCGCAGGCCGAGGACGCCAAGCCCGACCACCTGCGCGGCACCGTGCTGGTGGTCGACGACGACACCCAGATCCGCAAGGCGTGGATCGCGCTGATGGAAGCGTGGGGCATCGAGGTTGCCTGCGCCGCGCACGGCGCGGATGCCGACCGCCTGTTCCTCCAGGGGCTCAAGCCGGACATCATCTTCTGCGACCTGCGCCTGCCCGGCAGCGAGAACGGCCTGGACCTGCTGGAGCGCTGGCAGAACACCCAGCCGCAGGCGCGCAGTGCGCTTTTGTCGGGCGACCTGAAATCCGCCGCGCTGGCGGCGGCCGAGGAGGCTGGCTACTTCGTGCTGCCCAAGCCGGTCGATCCGGCCGCGCTCAGGCTGCTGCTCCGGCGCTGGCTGCGGCCCGCCTGAGCCGCGCATGCCTAAAAAAAATGGGCCGGCGCATGACGCGCTGGCCCATTTTTTATTTGTCGCCTGCACGGTTGATCGGCTGGCGTCGCCAATACGCGTTACTGGCGCAGGCGGAATCGCTCCATGCGCGACATGACCTGCATGCGGGTGCGCACGCCAAGCCGCTGCAAGATGGCCGAGACGTGTTCCTTGACGGTGTTTTCGGTCAGGCCGAGCCGCCGCGCGATGACCTTGTTGGGCAGGCCTTCCAGCACCAGCGCCAGCACTGAGCCCTGGCGCGGGGTCAGCCCCAGTTCCGCCGGGGTGACCGGGATGCCGTGCGCCGGCCCGAAGGATTGGGCACGGCCACTGAGCGCTTCGTCCGAGGGGAAGGAGGTGTCGCCTGCCAGCACCTTGCGCACGGCGGCGGTGAATGCGTTGGCGTCCAGGTGCTTGCCGACGAAGCCACAGGCGGCGAGCGCGCGCGCGCGGCCCACGATTTCGGGCGTGGCCTCGGCCGACATAAAAATAAAGCGAGCGGAAGGTACCAGTGTCTTGAGCGCCTGCATGGCGTCGAAGCCGGTACCGTCGGTCAGCCAGATATCCAGCAGCACGATGTCAGGCCTGAGTCCTTGCTGCAAGGTATTCAACGCCTCTTTGGCGCTCCCTGCGGCGTGGACGGCGACGTCGGGCATCACTTCCGCCAAGAACGCGGTGGTGCCAGACAAGGCCATAGGATGATCATCGACCACCAACAAGGTCGGTGCAGCGTTCGACATGCGATTTCCCGTCTAATTTCCCAGTTCGTCCTTGTTGTCACTTAAAGCCGTGTTAACGGACTGCGCGTGGACGATAGCAGCCACTCTAGCAGAGCGGGCGAGGCGTCACAATCCATCGGGCGTGAGTTCACGTTGCGTATAGGCCATGCGAAATGGCGCTGCGGCGGGGGTTTCGCGTGTTTTAAGTGCCTAATGCGCTCGCTTTGGTCGTGTACTGGCCCCGGCTTGGTAGAATTGCGCGATGAAAAATATCGTTATCCTGATTTCCGGGCGGGGCTCCAATATGGAAGCCATCGTCAGCGCCTGTGCCGCCGAAGGCTGGCCGGCGCGCGTAGCGGCGGTCTTGTCCAACCGGCCAGACGCCGAAGGTCTGAAATTTGCCGCCGACCACGGCGTGGCTACCGGCGTGGTGGACCACAAGCTATATGATGATCGCGCCACTTTTGACGCAGCGCTCGGCGATGCCATCGACGCTTTCGCGCCGGACCTGGTGGTCCTGGCCGGCTTCATGCGCATCCTGACGCCGGGCTTTGTCGACAAGTATGCCGGGCGCATGCTGAATATCCATCCGTCGCTGCTGCCGTGCTTTCCGGGGCTGCATACACACCGGCAAGCCATCGAGGCGGGCGTCAAGGTCCACGGCGCCAGCGTGCATTTCGTCACGCCCGAGCTCGATCACGGCCCCGTTATCGTCCAGGCCGCGCTTGACGTGCTGCCGGACGACACGCCCGAGAGCCTGGCCACGCGCCTGTTGCCGTGCGAACACGTTGTCTACCCGCGCGCTGTGCGCTGGTTTGTCGAAGACCGGCTGCGCGTGCATGCCGGCGTAGTCCGGGTCGAACCACCCGAATCCCAGCTGTTTACGGCCTTTGCTGCCGCTACGGAGGTGCAGTCATGAGCCGCAATACCGCAGGGGCGCGTCAGCCCGTTCGCAACAAGAACAAGGATCACAAGGGCACGCCCATTCGCCAGGCCCGCCCGCGCGACGCGCACGACAGCCAGGCGCCGCAGCAAGGCCGCGGGCCCCATGGCGGCCTGCACGCCGTCCATATCCAGCACATCGACCGCCTGCTGGGCAAGGTGCTGATGTTCACGCGCCCGTCCGACGTGGTGGTGAGCTACTACTTCCGCGAAAACCCCAAGCTGGGTCATCGCGAGCGCGGCATCATCGCGGAAGCCGTGTTTGCCGTGCTGCGCCGGCGCGTGGAGTTTGCGCAGTTCGCAGCCAGCGGCACGGGTGCTTCGCAGCGCCGCCTGGCCCTGCTGGGCTTGGCCGCCACGCTGGGCCGCGACGTGCTGACGCCGTTTCTCCTGCCGGAAGAGGGCGAGTGGCTCGATCGGCTGACCACGATCGAGCGTTCCAGCTTGGCGCCGCGCGTGCGCGCCAACCTGCCCGAATGGCTGTTCGACCAACTGGCCGCGCGCCACGATGAAGCCTTTGTCGAAGCGCTGGGCGATGCCTGGCTGCGCCCGGCGCCGCTGGACCTGCGTGCCAACCTGGTCAAGACCACGCAGGAGGCCGCGCTGGCCGAGCTGACCGCCGCGGGGCTGAAGGCCGAGGTGACGCCGATGGCGCCGTCCGGCATCCGCCTGGCCGGCAAGCCGGCGCTCAACCAGCTGCCGCTGTTCGTCAACGGGCTGGTCGAAGTGCAGGATGAAGGCAGCCAGATGCTGTGCAACCTGGTCGCGCCCAAGCGCGGCGAGATGGTGGTCGATTTTTGCGCGGGCGCGGGCGGCAAGACGCTCGCCCTAGGCGCGCTGATGCGCTCCACCGGCCGCCTCTATGCGTTCGACGTGTCCGAGAAGCGCTTGTCCAACCTCAAGCCCCGCCTGGCGCGCAGCGGGTTGTCCAACGTGCACCCCGTGCTGATCGACTCCGAGCATGACGCCAAGATCAAGCGCCTGGCCGGCAAGATCGACCGCGTGCTGGTGGATGCGCCTTGCAGCGGGCTGGGCACGCTGCGGCGCAATCCGGACCTGAAGTGGCGCCAGTCGCCGCAATCGGTGCTGGAGCTGACCGTCAAGCAGGCGGCCATTCTCGAATCCGCCGCGCGCCTGGTGAAAGTGGGCGGGCGCGTGGTCTACGCAACGTGCAGCGTGCTGGAGGCCGAGAACGAAGGCATCGTGCGTGGTTTCCTGGCCTCGCACCCGGCCTTCCGCCTGGTGCCCGCCGCACAGGTGCTGGCCGAGCAAAAGATCACGGTGCCCGGCTTGCCGGAAGATGCCGAGATGCTGGCGCTTTACCCGCACCTGCACCAGACCGACGGCTTCTTCGCCGCCGTGCTGGAGCGCGTCAGCTAAAGCCGGATCCACCAGGAGGCCGCGCCGGGGGAAGTATCCCCGTGGCGCCGGCCGACTGGCGAATTTCCCACGCTGGGGCCGTCCGGTCCCAGCTGCCTTTTCCGTCCCCCCTTCTTTTTGCCACCCCCGATCCCGGGCAGTCACGCAATTCGCCTGCGCCGCTCGGCCTTCGCGCGCGCCGCGAGGAAGCTCTACGTCGGCAGTATGGCCGCTATGTGTTGATACGCGGGTCTTGATGGACTAAGCCTTCTGGGCGACGCCTCATACTTTGTGGCGCACGGGCAGGCCCGTGAAGGCGCGCGCCGGCTCGGGGGAACCCAGCCGCGAATGGTGCCAGCACGGGGCTGGCCGGTGCGCACCCGCTCCCAGCCAAATGATCGCCGCCATCGTAGAGCGCAGTCCGCCGCCATTTGCATCGCCCATTCGCACCAATGGAGCAAGCTCTTAAGTTCAAAACATTAAAGGCGTCGTAACTTGTCTTGTCAGGCAATGCAGGCTAAGTTGGCAAGACAACGCGCGCCAGGCAAGGACAACGGCGCGCGACCGCGCAAGGTGGATCGGCGCCGCACAATTTCCGGATGGAGTTCCAGAGCGCGCCGGTCCCGCAAAGGGGGCGACGCACTCGGTCGGGAGGCGGGATGTTGCATTCTTTCTTCTTCGAGACGGCTGCACGGCAGCCCTGCGACCACGCCTTGTGGGTCGACGGACGCTTTTACGCTTATGAGGAACTACGCGCGCGCGCGGGCCGCGTGAGTGCCGCGCTGGCGGCGCATTCAGGCGACGGGAGCCGCAACTGCATCCTGTTCGCGCACCGCAGCGTCTGCGCGTACGCCGGCCTGCTCGGCGTGCTCGGCGCCGGCATGGCCTACGTGCCGTTGCACCCCAAATTCCCCCCGGCACGCAACGCCGCCATCGTCCAGCGCTCAGGCGCGCGCGTGATGCTGGTCGATCGTGCATGCGCACCGCAGCTTGATGCGTTGATCCCGTTGCTGCCGCCGGATCTGCGCATTCTCCTGATGGATCCCGAGTCGCTGCCGGCAGCCGGGTGTCCGGGAGGCGGCGCGCGTTTCGCCCCCTTGCCGCCGGCGCCCTTTGTGCATGACCCGCCTGGGCCGCCCGTGACCGTTTCAGGCGATGACCTCGCCTACCTGATCTTTACCTCCGGCACCAGCGGGCCGCCCAAGGGCGTCATGATCCCGCACGCCAGCGCTGTGGCCTATGTCAGCGCGCAGATGCAACGCTTTCCATGCGAGCCTGGCGCACGCTTTAGCCAGTTCGCCGATCTCACCTTCGATTTCTCGGTGCATGACATGCACGTTTGCTGGGCGAACGGAGGCTGCCTGTATGTGCCATCGCTGCAAGACCCCCTTTACCTGGCCGGCTTTATCCGTGAACACGCGATTACCCACTGGGCCAGCGTGCCCTCCGTGCTGGCGTTGATGCAGCAGTTCCGCAAGTTGACGCCCGGCGCGTTTCCCAGCGTGCGGATGACCTTGATGGGGGGCGAGGCCTTGCCCAAGACGCTGGCGCGGGCGTGGTCGCGGGCGGCGCCGAACACGCGCATCGTCAACGGCTACGGACCCACCGAGGCGACGGTGATCATGCTCACCTTTGAGCTGACCGAGACCTTTCTTGCCGATGCGTCGCGCCCCGCGGTGCCGCTCGGCAAGCCATATGCCGGGGTCGAGCTGATGATTGTCGACGACGCGCTTGCGCCGGTGCCGCCCGGCGCGCAGGGCGAACTGCTGATCGGCGGCGCGCAGCTTGCCAAGGGCTATCTGCGCGCCAACCCGCTCGACGCGCAGCGCTTCTTTACACGCACCTATCCCGGGCGGGCGTGCAGCCGCTGGTATCGCACCGGCGATGCCGTGGCCGAATCGCCCGATGGGTTGCTTTACCACGGCCGCATCGACATGCAGGTGAAGATTCGCGGCAATCGCGTGGAATTGCAGGAGATCGAGCAGGTCGTGCAGGCTGCCAGCGGCAGCGCGCAGTGCGCCGTGCTGGCGTGGCCACTGGACGACGCCGGCAAGCCGATAGGGCTGATCGCCTTTGTGCAGGCATCGGGCGACGCATCGCTGGGCGAGCTCGGCGCGCGCATGGCGCGGATCCGGCTGGCTTGCAGGCAGAGCCTGCCGGTCTACGCGCAACCGGATCGCATCGTCTGCCTCGACGGCCTTCCCATGAACGTGAACGGCAAGATCGATCGCGGCCAGTTGCAGGCGCGTTGCGAGCGCCTGGGCGTTGCTGCGGGGGGCGCACGGCAGGCCAGGCGCAAGGCGTTTGCGCCATGACGCCGCTGCACTTCGACGGATGTTTTGGCTGGTACCACGCGGCCCAGGGACAGCGCGCGGTGCTGCTGTGCAATGCGATCGGGCACGAAGCCTTGTGGACGCATGCCGGCCTGGCGCGGTTGGCGGAGCGGCTTGCGGCCCAGGGCGTGCCTGTGCTCAGGTTCGACTATCCAGGCACCGGTGACTCCGCGGACCCTGACCATGCCGGCGCGCCGGCGCCGGGCACGTCCTGCATCGACGCCTGGCTCGCCGGGATCGGCGCCGCTGGCAAGTTGCTCAGGCGCATGTCAGGTGCCCAGGAACTCGTGCTGCTGGGCGTGCGCGGCGGCGCCTCGCTGGCGGCGCTGGCTGCCGAGCGCCGCGTGGCCGGGCTGCGCGTCGATGCGCTTGCGCTGCTTGCGCCCGTGGCGAGCGGCAGGATGCTGGTGCGGGAGATGAAGATGATCGCGCAGACCTGGCGCTCGCTTGCTGGCCGCGCGGTGGAGTCCGGGCCTGCGCCTGGCACTGGCCAGCAAGCGGGCATCGACATCCTTGGCATCCATTTCTCGGGCCCGGTGGTCGATGGCCTTGGCGGCCTCGACTTGCTCGATGCGCCACGCGCGCCCGCCCCGAGAATCCTGGTCGCAGGCAGCGAGCCCCAGGTTGACCCGCTGGCGCACCACTACGGCACGCTGGGCGCGCAGGTGCGGGTGGTGCCTTTCCCCGAGGTGATCGACTGGCTGCAGGATCCGCTGCATGGCACCCCGCCGGAGGCGACCTTCGCGGCGGTGGCAGGCTGGATTGCCGATATGGCGCCAGCGGCACCGGCTGGCGAGCCTGGCCCAGGTGGCGGGGCGATGGTGGCTGCACAGGCCTCTTGCCTGTGCTCCGGCGAATGGATGGAAACGCCCGTGCGTTTTGGCCAGGGCCTGTTCGGCATGTTGTGCGAGCCGCTCGGGGCGCGCATCGAGCGGCCGGCCGTGCTGATCAACAATTCCGGCGGCACGCATCACGTCGGTGCCGGCCGTTGCGGCGTCATGCTGGCGCGCCGGCTGGCGGCGCGCGGGGTTGCCTCGTTTCGCATCGATGTGCGAGGCATCGGGGACGCATCCGTTGGCGCGCAGGCCATCGCGGCCGTGCCGGCCGATCCGGAGGGATACCGCGATGCCATCACCGCCTGCGACTGGTTGCTTGCCCACGGCCATCGCGAGGTGGTGGCCTTCGGCGTGAGCTATGGCGCCAATGTCAGCCTGCATGCCGCGGGCGCACACCCGGGCGTGGTGGGCGCCGTGCTGGTCAACCTGCAGCGCTTGTTGCGCCGGGAGCCGTTCACACGGCCCCGGTGGCTGATCCATGGCCGCAGTGCACCCACGGCAGAAGAGGGCACGCCCGGCATCAACGCGGCATCGGTCCTTCCCAAGCCTGCCGCGCACGAGCAGCGGGAAATCGAGGACTTGCTCCGGACGCTCGACGCACGCGGCACGGTCCTGCGCCTGCTGTTCGGGCCGGACGATCCCGGGCCTTTCGAGCTGGCGCGCTTCTTCGGGCCAACGCTGGCTGGCCTTGCCGGCTTCTCGCAGTTGCAGATCGAGACCGTCGCTGGCCTGGACCACGGCATGCTGAACCCACCCGGGCGGGCACGGGTGATCGACTATTGCGTCGACCTGTTATGTGGCCCCTTGCATCCGGGGGCGGACCTGCGAGATCGGCTGCAACGCGTTGCCGAGCCCTGGCGTCGCATGCCGGATTGCCGGGGAAGGTGCGGCTGACAGCGATCCGCGCATGGAATAGGGACCAGGTTGCCCGGCAGGCCCAGCGCCAATCCTGCGCCGCGCGGAGCAGGGCGGCTAGAATGGCTGACTTTTTGGTCGCGGGGCATGCAGTGACGTCATGCAGTGTCCCGCTTACCTTGCCAGGGGCCGCTGATCCTGACCGGATGGTCCCTGCCAGCCATGGCAAAGCATGAATCCCACTTCCCTGAACGAACTCCAAGTCGCGCATCCGGCCTTTGGCAAGATGCTCGATGACCTGATCCGCGACGCGGGTGGCCCCGGCTTCATCTGGCAGCTGGCGGTGCTTGCCGCCCTGGCTGTGGCCTGGCCATTGGCGAGATTGATCGTCAAGCGCCTCGAAGCCCGCTACGCCGGATCCAGCTTCTCCCTGCGCTTCGCCGCGGCCAGCCTGGAGCGCGCCATGTTCCCGTTGTTCGGCTGGCTGCTGGTGATGGGCGCGCGCTTCGGGCTGGCGCCGATGATGTCCATCAGCGTGCTACGGCTCGCATTGGTGCCCCTTTCCGGCATTACCTTCCTCTATTTCGCCTTCTACATCTTGCGTCGCGTGATGTCAGGCAATGGTCAGCTGCACGGCATGCTGCTGCTGGTCGAAAAAGTGCTGACTACCCTGGTTTGGGCGGCGATGGCGCTTTATGTGCTGGGTTTGCTGTGGGATGTGGTGCATTGGATGGACGGCATCCGCTTTTCACTGGGCGGCAAGCAGAAGATCAGCCTGGCGGACACGCTGGTGGCCGTGGTGTGGATCCTGGTCACCGTGCTGGTGGCCATGTGGTTCGGTTCGTGGCTGGAGGAGCGGTTGATGCGCTCGAGCGGGCTGGACAGCAACCTGAAAGTGGTCCTGTCCCGGATCTGCTACTGCTCGTTTCCCTGTTGCTGAGCCTGTCGCTGGTCGGCATCGACCTCACCGTGCTGTCCGTGTTTGGCGGCGCGCTGGGCGTTGGCCTGGGGCTGGGCTTGCAAAAGATCGCTAGCAACTACATCTCCGGTTTCATCATCCTGCTCGAAGCTGGGCGACCAGATCACGGTCGATAAATACACGGGGATCGTTTCGCAGATCCGCACGCGCTACACCGTGGTGCGCAACGGCGATGGCGAAACCCTGGTGCCAAACGAGCAACTGGTGGCACAGGCGGTACAGAACCACTCGTTCTCCAACACCAATGTGCGCGTTGCAACACGTGTTCAGGCCGATTACGCGGCGGATCCGGAAATGGTGCTGGCCTTGCTGGTCGACGCCGCGCAAGGCATCCCGAGATTGCTGGCACAGCCGGGGCCGTCGGCATTTCTGGTGCTGTTCGGCGACAATGGCATCGAATATGAGCTCGCTGGTTATATCGCCGACCCGCAGAACGGTAAGCTCGGCGTGCAATCGGCGATGAACCGGGCGATATGGCGGAAGTTCAGGGAGCATGGCATCTCGATCCCGTATCCGCAGCGCGAGGTGCGCGTGCTGGGGAAAGCGGGAGTCGACGGCAGTGACGAATCCGCAAAAGCGGCTCAAGCAGCGCATATTGAGCTGCCGGGTGCCGTGACTGGCGCCGCCTCGTGAGTGTTCACGCGGCGTTTAGGCCACCTTATGGAACAATCCGTGTTGCTTAACATCAAACTGAGGGAAAAAGCGGATGTCCGCTCGATGCGGTTCCGGTAGAATCCTGGGTAGTTGCGGGTTCATTCGAAAGGCGCGTTTCGTTCGGATGACTTTGTTCGACCTCCCGCCCCCCACCAGACAGCCGCCAGATTGCAGCGGCTCGTGTCCAGTCCCGCCGGCAGGCAGCAGTTTTGCCCAAGGCGCCAGGCGCGCATGCCTTGGGGGCTCCGGCGAGTGCCGGGGTTTCAGGCAGGCGCCATATGACGCAATCATTGAATTTGCAGGCCTTTTTCTGCACCTTGTTTGCGGCTCGCCTTGTCGCGCCGCACGTAATGCCCCTGTTTAATCGACGGAGAACAGTTTGTTCGACACTATTCTTGACTGGGCCGCTAATGGCCTCGCCAACTGGTCCTGGTGGGAGATCGTGATCTACACCCTCGTGGTGACGCACATCACCATCGCCGGCGTGACCATCTACCTGCACCGCTGCATGGCGCACCGGTCGCTGGATCTGCACCCTATCGTTTCGCATTTCTTCCGTGGCTGGCTGTGGCTGACCACCGGCATGGTCACCAAAGAGTGGACTGCCATTCACCGCAAGCACCACGCCAAGTGCGAGACCGAAGACGATCCCCACAGCCCGCAGACCCGCGGCATCCGCAAGGTGCTGCTGGAAGGCGCGGAGCTGTATCGCGCCGAATCCAAGAACAAGGAGACCATCACCAAGTTCGGTCATGGCACGCCTGACGACTGGGTCGAGCGCAATGTCTACTCGCGCTTTGGCTGGCAAGGCGTTGGCCTGATGCTGATCATCGACGTCGCCCTGTTCGGCGTGATCGGCCTGAGCGTGTGGGCCGTGCAGATGCTGTGGATCCCGATCCACGCCGCCGGCATCATCAATGGCCTGGGCCACTGGTGGGGCTATCGCAATTACGATTGCGAGGACGCTTCGACCAATGTTTCGCCGTGGGGCATCATCATCGGCGGCGAAGAACTGCACAACAACCATCACACCTACCCGACGTCGGCCAAGTTCTCGATCAAGTGGTACGAGTTCGACATCGGCTGGGGCTACATCCGCGCCATGCAGGCTGTTGGCCTGGCCAAGGTCAAGAAGACCCCGCCGAAGGCTCGCCTGGTGGATGCCCGCCCGGTTGACCACAACACGCTGGAAGCCATCATTGCCAATCGCTATGACGTGATGGCGCGCTATGCCAAGGCGGTCAAGAGCGCCTACAAGCAGGAACTGGAAAAGCTCAAGGAGGCCCGTGTGGCCGAGTACAGCAGCTTCAAGCCCGCTCGCAAGTGGTTCCACCGCGAAGAAGCCAAGCTGGCCGACCCGCAGCGCCAGCAACTGGCCAGCATCGTGGAGCAGAACAAGTCGCTGCATACCTTCGTGGAAATGCGCCGCGAGCTGGCCGCGATCTGGGGCCGCTCCAACCTGACGCGCGAACAGCTGCTGGCGCAGCTGCAGGCCTGGTGCCACCGCGCCGAGGCCAGCGGCATCCAGGCACTGCACGATTTCTCGCTGCGCCTGCGCCGTTATGCCTGATGCGGGCTGATGCCTGAGCTGGCGTGGCCTGATACAATTTAGCTCGCCCAAAAGCCCCGCCAATGGCGGGGCTTTTGTTTTCGCTAAACTCCCCCAATATCAGGGCCAGCGGCGATAGCGGGATACCAAGCGGGATCCGAGGCGCGCTGTCCAAGAGGAGTATCGGAGATGACCCCCCAAACGATCAAAGCCGTCGAGTTCGAGAAGCCGAACCTCTCGACGGAGTCCCCCGAAGGCGGCAGCTGTGTCGCCCACGCCTGGGCCAAAGTGCCTCCCGTGCTGTCGGCACAGGAGCGCACGGCGCTCAAAGCGCGCATCAAGACCCTGCTGAGGCAACGTAATGCGGTGCTTGTAGCACACTATTACGTCGATTCCGACCTGCAGGACCTGGCCGAGGAAACCGGCGGCTGCGTGTCGGACTCGCTGGAGATGGCGCGCTTTGGCCGTGATCATCCGGCCAAGACGCTGGTGGTGGCTGGGGTTCGCTTCATGGGTGAGACCGCCAAGATCCTCAGCCCGGAAAAGACCGTGCTGATGCCCGACCTCGACGCAACCTGCTCGCTAGACCTGGGCTGCCCGTCCGACGAATTCGCCGCATTCTGCGATGCGCATCCCGATCGCACGGTGGTGGTCTATGCCAACACCAGCGCCGCCGTGAAGGCGCGCGCCGACTGGATGGTGACCTCCAGCATCGGCCTGAAGATCGTCGAGCACCTCCACGCGCGTGGCGAGAAGATCCTGTGGGCGCCGGACAAGCACCTGGGCGGCTATATTCAGAAGCAGACCGGCGCCGACATGCTCTTGTGGCAGGGTTCCTGCCTGGTGCATGACGAGTTCAAGGGCATCGAGCTGGACCTGCTGCGCCGCGAGTTTCCCAACGCCAAGATCCTGGTGCATCCGGAGTCGCCGGCCAATGTGGTCGAGCAGGCCGACGTGGTGGGCTCGACTTCTCAGCTGATCGCCGCGGTAAAGGAACTGGACGCCCGCGAGTTCATTGTCGCGACCGACAACGGCATCCTGCACAAGATGCGCCTGGCCGCGCCCGACAAGCGTTTCATCGAAGCCCCCACCGCCGGCAACAGCGCCACCTGCAAGAGTTGCGCGCACTGCCCCTGGATGGCGATGAACGCACTGACCAACCTGGCCGAAGTGCTGGAGAACGGTCATAACGAAATCCATGTCGACGCGGATATCGGCCGCCAGGCCGTGACCTGCATCGACCGCATGCTCGACTTCGCCGCGCAGCAGAAGGCCAATGTGCGGCCCAAGGCCGACCTGGCCAGCGAGCAGGCCTTGTTCAAGGGAATCGGCCCGGCATGAGCAGCAATCCAAACGTGAATTCCGTGAATTCGAGCGTGAACGCTATTTTCGACAGCTATGGCCCGGCGCTCGCCGAGGCGCTCCAGGCCAATGTCAGTGCAGCTATTGCCGAAGATGTCGGCAGCGGCGACCTGACCGGCATGCTGGTGCCCGCCGGCAAGCCGGCGCGGGCGCGCGTGATCGTGCGCGAGCAAGCCGTGCTGTGCGGCCAGCCGTGGTTCGAGGCGTGCATGCGCGCGGTCGATCCTGCGCTTCAGGTCGTCTGGCAGCAGGCCGAAGGCGCTCGCTTGGCGCCGGACTCGGTGGTCTGCGAGATCACTGGCCCGGCCCGCTCGCTGTTGACCGCGGAGCGGCCGTCGCTGAATTTCCTACAATTGTTGTCCGGCGTAGCAACCGCCACGCGCCGCTATGCCGACCTGGTCGAAGGCACCCGGGCGCGCGTGCTGGATACCCGCAAGACATTGCCGGGCCTGCGCCTGGCGCAGAAGTACGCGGTCAGGGTCGGTGGTGGCGACAACCAGCGCCTGGCGTTGTACGATGGCATCCTGATCAAGGAAAACCATATCGCGGCGGCCGGCAGCATCACCGCTGCCATGCAGGCAGCGGCCGCGCTGGATGCGGGTGTGTCGGTCCAGGTCGAGGTGGAAAGCCTGGCCGAACTGGAAGAGGCATTGGCGGCTGGCGCGAAGTCGATCCTGATCGACAACTTTACCGAGGCGATGATGCGCGATGCCGTGCGTATCAATGCAGGGCGTGCCTTGCTGGAAGTCTCGGGCGGCGTCAATGCAGACACCATCCGTGCTTTCGCCGAAACCGGGGTGGACCGGATCTCGGTAGGGGCGCTGACCAAGGATGTGCGCGCGACGGATTATTCGTTGCGGATCATCGAGTAAGCAGGATCGGCCCGGAGCATAAAAAAGCGCGCCAAGGCGCGCTTTTTTTATGGCGAGAGGCCAGCGAGGCTTACTTGGCCCGTTCCCGCTTGAACTCCGGCTGCATGACCGTTGGCAGCGCCTTCGGCAAGGTCTCCGGATAGTCGCGGCTGAAGTGCAAGCCGCGGCTCTCATGGCGCGAATACGCGCTATCCACGATCAACGAGGCGACTTCCACCAGGTTACGCAGTTCCAGCAGGTCGCGGGTGACCCGGAAGTTGGCGTAGTACTCCGCGATCTCCTCGCGCAGCAGGGTGATGCGGTGCTGGGCGCGCTCGAGCCGCTTGCTGGTGCGCACGATGCCCACATAGTTCCACATCATGCGGCGCAACTCGTCCCAGTTGTGCGAGACCACGACTTCCTCGTCGGCATCCGCCACGCGGCTTTCATCCCACTGGGGCAGCGCGATGTCCGGTTGCCCGGCCTTGTCCTGCCCGGCAATGTCGAGGGCCGCCGCGCGCCCGATCACCATGCATTCGAGCAGCGAATTGGAGGCCAGCCGGTTGGCGCCATGCAGGCCGGTGCAACCGGTCTCGCCCACCGCATAGAGGTTGGACAGATCGGTGCGGCCCGCGGTGTCGGTCACCACGCCGCCGCAGGTATAGTGCGCCGCCGGCACCACCGGGATGGGTTCGCGGGCGATGTCGATGCCGAGTTCCAGGCAGCGTGCATGGATGGTCGGGAAATGCTCGCGCAGGAAGGACTCGGGCTGGTGGCTGATGTCCAGGTGCACGTAATCCAGGCCACGCTTCTTCATTTCGAAGTCGATCGCGCGCGCCACCACGTCGCGCGGAGCCAATTCGGCGCGCTCGTCGTGTTCCGGCATGAAGCGGGTGCCATCTGGCAGCTTGAGCAGGCCGCCTTCGCCACGTACGGCTTCCGAGATCAGGAAGGACTTGGCGTAGGGGTGATACAGGCAGGTCGGGTGGAACTGGATGAATTCCATGTTCGACACCCGGCAGCCCGCGCGCCAGGCCATGGCGATGCCGTCGCCGGTGGCCGTGTCGGGGTTGGTGGTGTAGAGATAGACCTTGCCCGCGCCACCTGTCGCCAGCACGGTGTGGGTGGCGGTAATGGTTTGCACTTCGCCGCTGGCGTCGTCCAGCACGTAGAGGCCGTAGCAGCGGTTGCCCGGCAGGCCAAGCTTGCGCGAAGTGATCAGGTCCACCGCGAAGTGGTCCTCGATGATCGTGATATTGGGATGCTGGCGCGCCTGCTCGCTCAACGTGGACACGACGGCATGGCCGGTGGCGTCCGCCGCGTGGATGATGCGCCGGCGGCTATGCCCGCCTTCGCGCGTCAGGTGGTAGCCGAGTTCCGCCTGGTCGTCGCGGGTGAACGCCACGCCGCGGTCGATCAGCCACTGGATGGCTTCGCGCCCATGCTCGACGATGTAGCGCGTGGCGCTGTCATCGCAAAGGCCGGCGCCCGCCACCAAGGTGTCCTGCGTGTGCTCATCGTGGCTGTCGCCCGAGTCCAGGACGGCGGCAATCCCGCCCTGGGCCCAGTCGCTGGCGCCTTGCGTCATGGCACGTTTGCAAATGATGACAACCCGATGGGTGTCGGCCAGTTGCAGCGCGACCGTCAGACCGGCCAGTCCGCTGCCGACAATGGCGACATCGAAGTTCATGGTGCGAGAGACGCGCGCGGCACGCGGTCGGGAGGCAGGAAAGCTGGAAAGTGTACACCGCCAGCGGGCTCGCGTGGGCAGGCAAGCAGTGTGGGGCAGGGCATCTAGAGGCGTCGGCTGCGCAATGCGGCGTTTGCGGCCCGAAAAAGCAAAAACCCCGCCTGGGCGGGGTTTCTACCGACATGCCGCGCGATCGGCATGAGGAGCACAGGATCAATTACTTGATCTTGGTTTCCTTGTACGACACGTGCTTGCGGGCGACGGGATCGAACTTCATGATCTCCATCTTTTCCGGCATCGTGCGCTTGTTCTTGGTGGTCGTGTAGAAGTGACCCGTACCTGCAGTCGACTCCAACTTGATTTTATCGCGTCCGCCTTTGCTGGCCATGATGTGCTCCTAATTAGACTTCGCCACGTGCGCGCAGATCCACGAGCACGGTGTCGATGCCTTTCTTGTCGATCAGGCGCAGGCCGGCGTTCGAGACGCGCAGGCTCACCCAGCGGTTTTCCGATTCAACAAAGAAACGACGATTCTGCAGGTTGGGCAGAAAACGACGCTTGGTCTTGTTGTTTGCGTGGGAAACGTTGTTGCCGACCATCGGCGCTTTCCCGGTCACTTGACAGACGCGTGCCATGAAGCACTCCTAACTCTTCTACGTGGACAATGTTCGCAACAGATCAACAAAAGGCGCGCTGGCCCGGACTGCAGCGGTTGAGACTTCAGCAAACGAACATTATAGAACGGAAAGCACTGATGAATCAATGCCTTCTCTCGTTTACCGTTCAGGGGTGTGCATCCGTGCGGTGCGCATCACAACGCGCATCGCATCTTGCATCACAGCTGGCCGTGTTCGGCGAAGGAGTGGATGTTACTACCTGCGACGATGAAATGGTCAAGAACTTGCACGTCGATCAGGGCCAGCGAGCGGGTCAACGCGCGGGTCATGGCAAGATCCGCGGCGCTGGGCGTGGTGTTGCCGGACGGGTGGTTGTGCGCGACGATGACCGCCGCGGCGTTATGTGTAAGTGCCTTTCGGGCTACTTCTCGGGGATAGACGCTGGTCTGGGTCAGCGTGCCGCGAAACAGCTCCTCGCTGGCCAGCAGGCGGTTGCGGGCGTCCAGGAACAGGCACAGGAACACTTCGTGGCCCAGCCCCGCCAGTGACAGGCGCAGATAGTCGCGCACCGCCGTGGGGGAATCCAGTGCCCCGGGCAGTTGCAGCTGTTCGCCCAGCGCTCGCCGCGTCAGCTCACGGGCCGCCTGCAACTGCGCGTACTTGGCGCCGCCAACGCCCTTGACGCGGGCCAGTTGCCCCGCGTCGGCCGCAAACAGGCCGCTGAGCGTGCCGAAATCATTCAGCAGCTCCCGGGCGATGTCAATGGCACTTTTACCCGCCACGCCCACGCGCAGGAATACGGCGAGCAGTTCGGCATCTGAGAGCGTAGCGGCCCCGCCGCTGAGGAGTTTCTCGCGTGGCCGCTCATTGCTGGGCCAATCGGTAATGCGCATGGCACGATCCCCTCGGAACAATGGCACCGCGGACAAGGCGGCGCTCGGTCGAGTCGCTTACAATACGGGTTGTTGACTGGTTGAGCACCTATGACTTTGCAAACTTTTGCTTCCGGCCCGAAGGACGGGGACGGCACCGTGGATGGCCGCAAGACCGTGCAGGCGGACTCCTTCCTGACCCTTCACTACAGCATCTCCATGGAGAACGGCACTGAGATCGTCAGTACCTTCGCGGAGAAGCCCGCCACGCTGCTGCTCGGACAAGGCCAGTTCGCGCCTACACTGGAGCAGGCGCTGCTGGGCATGCCGGAGGGCGAGCGCATGACTTACCGGCTGGCGCCGGAGCATGCCTTCGGCCCGCGCAACCCCGAGTTGCTGCAACGGGTTTCGCTGGCGACGCTGCGCGAGAACTCTTCGTTTGAAGAGGACTACGCCCCGGGCGACCTGGTTGAGTTCAATGCGCCCGGCGGCGGTAAGTACGCCGGTGTGCTCAAGGAGATCGGCACGACGTCGGCGCTGTTCGATTTCAACCACCCGCTGGCCGGACAGACCATCCTGTTCGATGTCCAACTGATCGGCATTCTCTAAGCAGACCACCGGCCGGCCTCGTGCCGGCACCCATGAGTCGAATCCTTGCATGTCTGAACCCACCACAGCCCCCGATGCCGAGATCCTGATGGCGCAGCCGCGCGGCTTTTGCGCCGGCGTGGATCGCGCCATCGAGATCGTCGAGCGCGCCCTTGCACGCTACGGCGCGCCGATCTACGTGCGCCACGAAATCGTCCACAACGCCTATGTGGTGGAAGACCTGCGCCGCAAGGGCGCGGTCTTCGTGCAGGAGCTCGAGGAAGTGCCGCCCGGGTCGACTGTGATCTTCAGTGCGCATGGCGTCTCCAAGGAAGTGCGCGCCGATGCCGCCGTGCGCGGCCTGAACGTGTTCGATGCCACCTGCCCGCTGGTGACCAAGGTGCACGTGGAAGTCGGCAAGATGCGCACCGAGGGCTGCGAGATCATCATGATCGGGCACAAGGGCCATCCTGAAGTCGAGGGCACCATGGGGCAGGCTGAAGGCGGCATGCTGCTGGTCGAGTCCTCCGCGGATGTCGCCAAGCTGCACGTGGCCGATCCCGAGCGCCTGGCATTCGTGACCCAGACCACGCTCTCGGTGGACGAAACGCTGGAGATCGTCGCCGCGCTCAAGGCGCGCTTCCCGCTGATCCGCGAGCCCAAGAAGCAAGACATCTGCTATGCCACCCAGAACCGCCAGGATGCCGTGAAGTTCATGGCACCCCAGGTGGAGGTGGTGATCGTGGTGGGCAGCCCCAACAGCTCCAACTCCAACCGCTTGCGCGAGCTCGCGCAGCGCCTGGGCGTGCCGGCCTACATGATCGATTCGCCCGATCAGCTCCAGCCGGAATGGATCGCGGGCAAGCGCCGCATCGGCCTGACCGCCGGCGCCTCCGCCCCCGAGGCGCTGGCACAGGCCATCGTCGCGCGCCTGCACCTGCTGGGTGCGCGCAACGTGCGCGCGCTGGAAGGGATCGAGGAGAAGATGTCGTTTCCCTTGCCGCGCGGCCTGCAACAGGTCACGCCCGCCTGATCAGCGTGATCCACACCTGATTGCCTGGCAAGACGGCCCGCTCTCGCGGGCCGTTGCTTTTTGCGCTGCCGCTTGCGCTCGGCAGGCACCCCTCCGTCGCACCGGTTGCACGTCGTTGCGCACCATTGTCTCGCCAGGGTTGCACCAAGATATAGCACCCTATATTGCCTGCTATCCCTTGGATAATGCACAAGCCCGGTGCGAACGGCCTTATACCTGTCTGTCTAAAAAGACAAATAAGGGAAATCCCTGTAATTGGGGATTTCCCTATTATGGTGCCGGGGCACTCGTTCCTCGTATTTGAATGAGCCGGTTGATATTAAATGAAACACCTATTTAATACGCGGCCCGCCGGAGTGACTTGCAAGCAGCAAAGCCACCCTGTGGCACGCGGTAGGCACGAATCTTGTTAGTACCAACGGCTAGCCTCCATGTAGGCGGGAATTGCCCCAATGCGCGCATTGGGGAAATTCCCTAGCTCATTTGGTGGGTTAATCCTTCAGGTTGTTGCGTCGCATATTGCATCCGTTTAAAAAGGGAATACAATTCGCGCGTTTCAAATTGAAACTAAACTATGGCGGTTCAGGGGAAACGTCCGGGGGGCGTTGGTTTACCCTGATCATGTGAATCCTAGGAGATCACTCATGCAAATCACGTTTGCCAAGATTCTGCCGATCGCAGCCGCAGTGGCGCTGGTTACTGCTTGCGGCAAGAAAGAAGAAAAGCCCGCTGATGCGGCAGCATCGGCACCTGCCGCGGCGACCGCGCCGGCAGCAGGCAGTGGCGATGTCGTAGTCAAGATCGGCCATGCTGCACCGCTGACCGGCGGTATCGCTCACCTTGGCAAGGACAACGAAAACGGCGCCCGCCTGGCCGTGGAGGAAGTCAACAAGACCGGCCTGGAGATCAACGGCAAGAAGATCAAGCTGGAGCTGCTCGGCGAAGACGACGCGGGCGACCCGAAGACGGGCACCGCCGTGGCGCAGAAGCTGGTGGACGCCAAGGTCGTGGCAGTGGTTGGCCACCTGAACTCGGGCGTATCGATTCCGGCCTCCAAGATCTATAGCGATGCCGGCATCGTGCAGATCTCGCCGTCGTCGACCAACCCCGACTACACCAAGCAAGGCTTCAAGACCACGTTCCGCGTGGTGGCCACCGACGCCCAGCAGGGCCCGGCACTGGCCAACTACGCCACCAAGAGCCTGCACGCCAAGACCGTGGCCATCGTCGACGATGCCACCGCCTACGGCAAGGGCCTGGCCGACGAGTTCGAGAAGACCGCCAAGGCGTCCGGCGTGAACGTGGTGGCACGTGAAGCCACCAACGACAAGGCCACCGACTTCAAGGCCATTCTGACCAAGATCAAGGGCAAGAAGCCGGACGTGATCATGTACGGCGGCATGGACGCCACCGGCGGCCCATTCGCCAAGCAGGCCAAGGAACTCGGCATCAGCTCCAAGATCGTTGGCGGCGATGGCGTCTGTACCGACAAGGTGGCTGAGCTGGCCGGCGATGCCGTGTCCAACATCATCTGCTCGGAAGCCGGTCTGGCACTGTCCAAGATGGAGCAGGGCGCGGATTTCGACAAGCGCTACCAGGCTCGCTTCAGTGCGCCGGTGCAGATCTACGCACCGTTCACCTATGACGCCGTCATGGTCGTCGTTGACGCCATGAAGCGCGCCAACTCGACCGAGCCGGCGGCCATCCTGGCCGAAATGCCCAAGACCAACTACAAGGGCCTGATCGGCAACATCGCCTTCGATGAAAAGGGCGACATGAAGGAAGGCACCATCACGTTGTACGAGTACAAGGACAAGAAGAAGACCGTCCTTGACGTCGTGAAGATGTAATCCGGGGCTTACCGGCCCATCCGAACGGCACCGCGAGTATGTTGCGGTGCCGTTTTTTTAGCCTTGCCATACATGCAGCATCCTTACCATGGGTGGAGTAGGCAGGCCGCTTACCAGCAGAAAACGACACTACCAAACCACCCAACATATCAACGTCCCCCCGGCATCCACACCATGCCGAGGGAATTTGGACGGAAGCAAGGAGTTTTCATGGATATCCTTATCCAGCAGATCGTGAACGGTCTGGTGCTCGGCAGCATCTATGCGCTGATCGCACTCGGCTACACCATGGTCTACGGCATTCTCGGGATCATCAACTTCGCCCACGGCGACGTGCTGATGATCGGCGCCCTGACCGCCCTGTCAGCCATACTTGGCTTGCAGAAATTCTTCCCCGGCTTGCCGGAGTGGCTCACGCTGGTGATCGCCACGCTGATCGCCATGCCGGTCTGCGCCGTGCTGGCCTACACCATCGAGCGGGTGGCCTACCGGCCGTTGCGCAACGCGCCGCGGCTGGCCCCGCTGATCACCGCCATCGGCGTGTCCATCATCCTCCAGACGATGGGCATGCTGATCTGGTCGCGCAACCCGCTGACCTTCCCGCAGCTGCTGCCCTCGTCGCCGATCGATATCGGCTCGACCGGCGCCACCATCACGGGCAAGGAAATCGTCATCATCGGCATGGCGCTGATGGTGATGGCGGGCCTGCTGACCCTGGTCAACCGCACCAAGCTCGGCCGCGCGATGCGCGCCACCGCCGAGAACCAGAAGGTAGCGGGGCTGATGGGCGTGAACCCGAACTTCGTCATCTCGGCCACCTTCATGATCGGCGCCGCGCTGGCAGCGCTGGCCGGCGTGATGATGGCCACCAACTACGGCAACGCCCACTTCTACATGGGCTTCATCCCGGGCCTGAAGGCGTTCACCGCCGCGGTGCTGGGCGGCATCGGCAACCTGGCGGGCGCCATGGTCGGCGGCATGCTGCTGGGCTTGATCGAAGCCCTGGGCGCCGGCTACATCGGCGATCTCACGGGTGGCATATTTGGCTCCAACTACCAGGACGTGTTCGCCTTTATCGTGCTGATCACCGTCCTTGTCTTCCGTCCGTCCGGCATCATGGGCGAGCGGGTTTCCGAACGCGCCTAAGGAGAGAGAATCCATGAACACCCCGATTCCATCCTCGGCGGCGCAGGCTGCGCCGCTGACCAAGACGCCAGCCAAGACCATGGCCGCGTTGCTTGGCTTCCTGGTCATCGCCCTGTGCGCGCCGTTCCTGGTGCAGACGCTGGGCGGCAACTACTGGGTGCGCGTGCTCGACTTCGCGCTGATCTACATCATGCTGGCGCTTGGCCTGAACATCGTGGTGGGCTTTGCCGGCCTGCTCGACCTGGGCTACATCGCCTTCTATGCCGTCGGCGCGTACATGATGGCCTTGCTGGGCTCGCCCCACCTGGCCAACCAGTTCGAGTGGATCCACCAGCTTTTCCCCCATGGCCTGCACGTGTCCATGTGGTTCGTGCTGCCGCTGGCGATTCTCGTGGCCGCCACGTTCGGCGTGTTGCTGGGTGCGCCTACGCTCAAGCTGCGTGGCGATTACCTCGCCATCGTGACCCTGGGCTTCGGCGAGATCATCCGGATCTTCCTGAACAACCTCGACCGCCCGCTCAACATCACCAACGGTCCCAAGGGGATCACCGCGGTGGACCCGGTCCACATCTTCGGCTTCAATTTCTCCAAGACGCACGAGATCTTCGGGCTGAAGTTCACGCCGGTGTTCATGTACTACTACCTGCTGGTGGTGCTGGTGATCGCCATCGTGTTCATCTGCCTGCGGCTGCAGAACTCGCGCATCGGCCGCGCCTTCGTGGCCATCCGCGAGGACGAGATCGCTGCCAAGGCCATGGGCATCAACACCCGCAACATCAAGCTGCTGGCGTTCGCCATGGGCGCGTCGTTCGGTGGTGCGTCGGGTGCCGTGTTTGGCGCCTTCCAGGGCTTTGTCTCGCCCGAGTCGTTCGTGCTGTGGGAGTCCATCTACATTCTCGCCATCGTGGTGCTGGGCGGCATGGGCCATATCCCTGGCGTGATACTCGGCGGTGTCCTGCTGGTGGGTTTCCAGGAACTGCTGCGTGCCGTGGCGGAACCGGCGCAGAACATGATCTTCGGCCATACCATCGTTGACGCCGAAGTGCTGCGCCAGCTGCTGTTCGGGCTGGCCCTGGTTGGCGTGATGCTGTATCGCCCGGCAGGCCTGTGGCCGTCGCCGCGCAAGGAAGACCGGCCGGTGATCCGCCGCCCGGGCAGCGTTGGCCGTTTCTGACCAGGAGGACATCATGAGCAACGAGAATCTCCTCCTGTCGGTACAGGGGGTCAACAAGCGATTCGGCGGCCTGCAGGCATTGTCCGATGTGGGCCTGCAGATCCAGCCGGGCGAAATCTACGGCCTGATTGGTCCCAACGGGGCCGGCAAGACCACCTTCTTCAACGTCATCACCGGCCTGTACACGCCGGACTCCGGCGAGTTCGTGCTGGGTGGGAAGGCCTACCAGCCGACCGCCGTGCACGAAGTCGCCAAGGCCGGCATCGCCCGCACCTTCCAGAACATCCGCCTGTTTGGCGAAATGACCGCGCTGGAGAACGTGATGGTGGGCCGGCACGTGCGTACCAAGGCTGGCCTGTTAGGTGCGGTGTTCCGCCCGCCTTCGGTCCGGCGTGAAGAACACTCGGTGGAAGACTGGGCGCACGACCTGCTCGAGTACGTGGGCATCGGCAAGTACGCCCACTTCACCTCGCGCAACCTGTCGTACGGCCACCAGCGCCGCCTGGAAATCGCGCGGGCGCTCGCCACCGAGCCCAAGCTGCTGGCGCTGGACGAACCCGCCGCCGGCATGAACGCCACCGAGAAAGTGGAGCTGCGCGGCCTGCTCGACAAGATCCGCAGCGATGGCAAGACCATCCTGCTGATCGAGCACGACGTGAAGCTGGTGATGGGCCTGTGCAACCGCATGACCGTGCTTGACTACGGCAAGGTCATCGCGCAAGGCCTGCCGCATGAAGTCCAGAGCAATCCAGCGGTGATCGAGGCTTACCTCGGTACCCCGGCGCACTGACGGGGGAAAGACACAATGAAAGAAACACTACTGAAGATATCCGGCCTGAAGGTCGCGTACGGCGGCATCCAGGCGGTCAAGGGCATTGACCTCGAAATCAAGGAAGGTGAACTGGTCACGCTGATCGGCGCCAATGGCGCCGGCAAGACCACCACCATGAAGGCCATCACCGGCCTGCAGGGCTGGGCTGGCGGTGACGTGGAGTACATGGGCAAGTCCATCAAGGGCGTGCCCAGCTACACGCTGCTCAAGCAGGGCCTGGCGATGGTGCCGGAAGGGCGCGGCGTGTTCGCGCGCATGACCATCACCGAGAACCTGCAGATGGGCGCCTACACGCGGATCGACGAGGCCGGCATCAAGGCCGACATCGATCGCATGTTCGGCATCTTCCCGCGCCTGAAGGAGCGTGCCAACCAGCTGGCCGGCACCATGTCGGGCGGCGAGCAGCAGATGCTGGCCATGGCGCGCGCGCTGATGAGCCAGCCCAAGCTGCTGCTGCTGGACGAACCCTCGATGGGCCTGTCGCCGATCATGGTGGCGAAGATCTTCGAGGTGGTGCGCGACGTCTCCGCGCTGGGCGTGACGGTGCTGCTGGTCGAGCAGAACGCGCGGCTGGCACTGCAGGCCGCGCACCGCGGCTATGTGATGGAGTCGGGCCTGGTCACCATGAGCGGCGACGCCAAGCAGATGCTGGACGATCCAAAGGTGAGGGCGGCGTACCTGGGCGAGTGAGATTGCCTGGATAAGGCCTTCGATGCGTTGGCCGAAGCCGCCGTATGGGCCAAAACCACTCGCTATGACGACGGCTGTCTCTCCCTCTCCCCTCAGGGGGAGAGGGGAGCAACCCGGCGGGAATAGAGAACCATTCGGTGTAGCCGTGAAGGTTTGAATCTCCCGTTATGCGGCGAGGGGTCTTTCGCCGCATCAAAGAAAAAAGCCCGGCGCATTCTTGCGCCAGGCTTTTTTTTTATTGCGAGCGGACCGCTATCAGGCCAGCTTCTTCAGCAGCGTGCGCAGATTGCCGATCATCAGGTCGATCTCTTCCGTGGTCACGTTCAGCGCGGGCATGAAGCGCAGCAGGTTGGGGCGCGGCGAATTCAGCAGCAGGCCTTGCGGCTGCATGTCGCGTGCTTCTTCCACCAGTTGCGGGCCGATGTCCTTGCTCAGCACCAGCGCGCGCAGCAGGCCTTCGCCGCGTTCGCCGCCCAGGCCGAACTCCGACGACAGCGCCAGCAGCTGCTCGCGCAGGTAGGCGCCTTTTTCTTGCACGCTTTGCAGGAAGCCGGGCGAGGTCAGCTGCGAGATTACGGCGCTGCCGACGGCCGTCATCACCGGGTTGCCGTTGTAGGTGCCGCCCTGGTCGCCGGCTTCGAAGCTGGCGACTTCGGCCTTGCACAGCAGGGCTGCCAGCGGCACGCCGCCGCCAATGCCCTTGCCCAGCGTCATGATGTCCGGCTCCACGCCCGACAGCTCATAGGCGAACATGGTGCCGCAGCGCCCGCAGCCGGTCTGCACTTCGTCGACGATGAACAGCAGCTTGTGCTGGTCGGCCAGCTTGCGCAGGCCTTGCATGAATTCGCGCGAGGCGGGGATCACGCCGCCTTCGCCCTGCACCGGCTCCAGCATGATGGCCACGGTCTTGTCGTTGATCAGCTTCTCGACCGAGGCCAGGTCGTTCAGCTCGGCCTTGGGGAAGCCCGGCACCTGTGGTGCGAAGATGGTGTCCCAGCCGGCCTTGCCCGACGCGCTCATGGTGGCGAGCGTGCGGCCGTGGAAGCTGTGGTCCATGGTGATGATCTCGAACGCGCCGTTCTTGTGCTTGCGGCCCCATTTGCGCGCCAGCTTGATCGCGCCTTCATTGGCTTCCGCGCCGCTGTTGGCGAAGAACACCTTGTCGAAGCAGCTGGCGTCGGTGAGCTGCTTGGCCAGCTTGAGCATGGGTTCGTTGTAGAACGCCGGGCTCGGGTTGAACAGCTTTTGCGACTGTGCCACCAGCGCATCGATCATGGCCTGGTTGGAGTGCCCCAGGCAGTTGACCGCCCAGCCTTGCACGAAGTCCAGGTATCGCTTGCCGTTATGGTCCGTGAGCCACGAGCCCTTGCCTTCGGTAAAGACGAGCTCGGGCCGGTTGGTGATGTACATCAGGGATTGGACGGGGTACTCAGCAAATGCCATGGCGGACTCCAGGGGTCGGCGTGAAACAGGGGGGAGGAGAGCAGAAAAACAAAAAGCCACGGGGATTGCCCGTGGCTTGTTGACCTGAACAGAAGCTATGGACGGTCAGCCGCGAGGCACCCCGGTGGGGAGCAACGTACGGTAGCTGCGTCGGTTGATAGCGTAGTTCATGGCGGCCAATATAAGGCCCAGGCGCCCGGCTGTCAAAACGAATTTTGGCGGGGCCGGGCATTGTTGTAACGTAGGAACGGACCGGGTGGCGCTCAGGCCGCCGGTGCCGGCGGTACCGAACCTGCCGGATGCATGTCCGCTTCCGACGTGAACGAGTCGGCGAAGAAGGCATCCTCGTGCAGGTCGCAACGCAGGGAAAAGTCCTTGCGCGCGGCATTGATCATCACCGGCGCGCCGCAGGCGTAGACCTCGAAGCCGGACAGGTCGGGATGGTCCTCCATCACGGCCTCGTGGACAAAACCGGTGCGCCCGCCCCAGTCGTCGCTGTCGTGGGCGTTGGAGACCACCGGCACGTAGCGGAAGTTGGGCAACTCGCGCGCCCACTGCTCGCACAGCGCGTGCATATACAGATCGCGCGGGCGGCGGCCGCCCCAGTACAGCGTCATCGGGCGGGTGATGCCGGTGTAGACCGCATGCTCCACGATGGCCTTGATCGGCGCGAAGCCGGTGCCGGAGGCCAGCAGGATGATGGGCTTGTCGGAGTCTTCACGCAGGAAGAAGCTGCCGAGCGGGCCTTCGAAGCGCAGGATGTCGCGCTCCTTCATGGCCGGCTGGCCGTCCCTGGCGCCGAACACGTAGTCGGTGAAGGTGCCGCCGGGCATATGGCGGATGTGCAGCTCGATCGGGCCTTCCTGGTGCGGCGGCGTGGCGATGGAGTAGCTGCGGCGCTTGCCGTCGCGCAGCAGGAACTCGACATACTGGCCGGCCAGGAACTGCATGCGCTCGGTGGCGGGCAACTGCAGGCGCGCAACGACGACGTCGTCGGCCACGCGTTCCAGCGTGGCGACGCGGCACGGCACCTTCTTGATCGGGATGTCGCCGGCACCTTGCACCTCGCGGCATTCGATGGTGATGTCCGAGGTGGGCTTGGCGCAGCAGAACAGCGCGCGGCCCTCGGTCTTTTCCTGCGCGGACAGCGCGGAAAGTGCGTGATCGCCCTGCTCGATGCCGCCAGCGGTGACACGGCCCTTGCAGGATCCGCATGCGCCGTTCTTGCAGCCGTAGGGCAGGCCAATGCTGTGGCGCAGGGCCGCGGTAAGGATGGTTTCATCCGCGGCCGCTTCGAACGTGCGGCCGCTGGGCATGACGGTAACTTGATAAGCCATAATCACTCTATGAGCAAAAATCTGTCGCGACGCCGCCTGGGTCGCCCGCGCCTACTCATCGTTGGCTGTGGGGATGTGGGCACGCGTTGCCTGCGTATTCTATCGACGCGCTGGCGCGTCTTTGCCATCACTTCGCAGCCGTCCCGCCGCACGGTGCTGCGGGACAACGGCGCCGTGCCGCTGGTGGCCGACCTGGACCGGCCCGCCACGCTGGCGCGCCTGGCCGGGCTGGCCGACAGGGTGCTGCACCTGGCGCCGCCGCCGTCCCGCGGCGAGGGCGATCCCCGCACGTTGGCGCTGCTGCGCGCCTTGCGGCGTGGTGCCTGGCGGCGCTGCGCCGCACGGCCTGGCGGATGGTTTGCCAAGCCCGCTATTCTACCCGACCGGGGCAACGGCAGGTCCGGCCGAAGTGCCGCGGCGCCAGCGTTTGTCTACGCCAGCACCTCGGGCGTATATGGCGATCGCGGCGGCGCCAGGCTGGCGGAATCGCAGGCGGTGCGCCCGCAAACCGCGCGCGCCCGGCGCCGCGTGGCGGCCGAGCAGGCCGTGCGGGACTTTGGGCGCCATGCCGGCTGGCGTGCTTCCATCGTGCGCATCCCCGGCATCTATGCCGAAGACCGGCTGCCGCTGGCCCGCCTGGCCAAGGGCACGCCGGCGCTGGCGCCGCAGGACGATGTCTATACCAACCACATCCATGCGCTGGACCTGGCCCGCACCATGGTGGCGTCGCTGTTCCGCGGCCGCGCGCAGCGGGTGGTGCACGCCAGCGACGATTCGGAAATGCGCATGGCCGACTACTTCGACCTGGTGGCCGACCGCCGCGGGCTGCCCCGGCCGCCGCGCCTCGCCCGCGCGCAGTTGCGCGAGGCCGTGGAGCCGACCCTGCTCAGCTTCATGAGCGAATCGCGCCGGCTGGAGAACGCCCGTCTCAAACGCGAGCTGCGCCTGCGGCTGCGCTATCCCACCGTGGCGTCCTTTTTCGACGCCTGAATTCAGCTGCTCCCGGCGTCTGCCGGGAGCGCTTTCTTTCCTCATCCCTCCACCGTGCGGTGGCACGCCGTTTGCATTGGTGTTGCCGCTCGATCCTGTATAGACAGCAAGTGATGTAGCCGGCGTGGCGATGCGCAGATCTGGTGCGCAGAGGCGAAAGCGACATGTGCCGGATGCGCCCTCAATGGGCATTGGCGGCCATTGGCGAGCACCTGGCCCAATGGCGTAACGTGCTTGTTTCCCGCTGTTCCAGGCTGGGCGGTACGTAAGTGCCGGCCACGCCAGTTCCGCGCTTCGCCTCGGGTTAACTACTGCATTGACTTGTATATACAGGGTTGCTAAATTGCCTGGCAAATGACCGGCGCTGCAAGTACGGCGCCGCCCGCCGGGCGATCCGGCTGCCGCCAACGCTGGCGCGGCCCCGTTCGCATCACACCAAAGGAGCCAGGAAGATGGGATTTCGTATCCGTAGCGGTAAGTCGCTAGCCGTCGCCGTTGCAGCAGTCGTCGCCACGCTGGGTGCCGCAGGCACCGCGCAAGCGCAAGCCACGCAGGTCACGCTGGGCATGAGCGGCTGGACCGGTTTCGCGCCGCTGACGCTGGCCGACAAAGCCGGCATCTTCAAGAAGCACGGTGTCGACGTCGACATCAAGATGATTCCGCAGAAGGACCGTCACCTGGCACTCGCCTCCGGCGCCATCCAGTGCGCCGCCACCACGGTCGAGACCCATGTGGCCTGGAACGCCAACGGCGTGCCCATCACCCAGATCGTGCAGCTCGATAAGTCCTACGGCGCCGACGGCCTGGCCGTGCGCGGCGACGTCAAGGGCTTTGCCGACCTCAAGGGCAAGACCATCGGCGTGGATGCGCCCGGCACCGCGCCTTACTTCGGCCTGGCCTGGATGCTCAAGAAGAACGGCATGAGCCTGAAGGACGTGAAGACCACCACGCTGTCGCCGCAAGCCGCCGCGCAGGCCTTCGTCTCGGGCCAGAACGATGCTGCCATGACGTATGAGCCGTATCTGTCGTCCGTGCGCCAGAACCCGGACAAGGGCAAGATCCTGGCCACCACGCTGGACTACCCGATGGTGATGGATACGCTGGGCTGCGCGCCGAAGTGGCTCAAGGACAATCCCAAGGCCGCGCAAGCGCTGGTCGATAGCTACTTCGAAGCGCTCGACATGATCAAGCAGGACCCGGCCAAGGCCAACGACATCATGGGCGCGGCGGTCAAGCAAAGCGGCGAGCAGTTCGCCAAGTCGTCCGCCTACCTGCGCTGGCAGGATCGTGACGCCAACCGCAAGTTCTTCGGCGGCGAGCTGGCCAGCTTCAGCAAGGAAGCGGCGCAGGTGCTGCTGGAGATCGGCGTGATCCGCCAGGTGCCGGACGTAACGGCGCTGTACGACGCGCGCTTCATCAAGTAACGAGGTTGGTGCCATGACGCAGGTTCACATTGGTTCGCCCGCCGCGAATCCAGATACAAAGCCCGCCCCCGCCGCGGTGACTCGGGCGCCCGCGCGCCGGCATCCCTGGCTGGCGCCGCTGGCGCCGGTCACCCAGCGCGCGCGCTGGGTGCTGGGTTTGTCGTTCTTCGTGGTGTTTTTCGCCGTGTGGGCGGCGGTGACCCTGGGTGGCATGGTGCCGCGCACCTTCCTGGCCGACCCGATGACCATGGCCCATGAAGGCGTGCTGCTGTTTACCGAGTACAACTTCATCGGCGATATCGGCATGACGGTATGGCGCGTGCTGGGCGGCTTCGTGCTGGCCGCCGCGCTGGCCGTGCCGCTGGGCATCTTCATGGGCGCGTACAAGGCGGCGGAGGCGTTCTTCGAGCCCTTCGTCTCGTTCTGCCGCTACCTGCCGGCGTCGGCCTTTATCCCGCTGCTGATCCTGTGGGCGGGCATCGGCGAGGCACAGAAGGTGCTGGTGATCTTTATCGGCTCGTTCTTCCAGATCGTGCTGATGGTGGCGGTGACGGTGGGCGGCGCGCGGCGCGACCTGGTGGAGGCGGCCTACACGCTGGGCGCCAACAGCAGCGGCATCGTGCGGCGCGTGCTGATCCCGGGCGCCGCGCCCGAGATCGCCGAGATCTTGCGCCTGGTGCTGGGCTGGGCCTGGACCTACGTCATCGTGGCCGAGCTGATCGGCTCGTCCTCCGGCATCGGCCACATGATCACCGACAGCCAGGCGCTGCTCAACACCGGGCAGATCATCTTCGGCATCATCGTGATCGGTTGCATCGGCCTGGTCTCCGACCTGGCATTCAAGCTGGCCAACCAGCGCCTGTTCCCGTGGAGTTCGATCAAATGAGCGCGCTGTCCATCCAGCAGGTCTCGCGGACCTTCGTCAATCCGCGCGGCGGCCAAACCCTGGCCTTGCAGCCGACCGATTTCGAAGTGGCGGACAACGATTTCGTCACCATCCTCGGCCCGTCGGGCTGCGGCAAGTCCACGCTGCTGCGCATCGTCGCCGGGCTGGATACGCCCACCACCGGGCGCGTGCTGCTCGACGGCCAGGAAGTCACCGGCCCGGGCGCGGAGCGCGGCATGGTGTTCCAGTCCTACACGCTGTTCCCATGGCTGACCATCGAGCAGAACGTGCGCTTTGGCCTGCGCGAGCGCGGCATGAGCGAGGCCGACCAGCGCGAGCGCAGCGACTTCTTTATCCAGCGCGTGGGCCTGCGCGGCTTCGAGCACCATTTCCCCAAGCAGCTTTCGGGCGGCATGCAGCAGCGCACGGCGATTGCCCGGGCGCTGGCCAACGATCCCAAGATCCTGCTGCTGGACGAGCCCTTTGGCGCGCTGGACAACCAGACCCGCGTGCTGATGCAGGAACTGCTGCTGGGCATCTGGGAGGCCGCGCGCAAGACCGTGCTGTTCGTCACGCACGATATCGACGAGGCCATCTTCATGGCCAACCGCGTTGCCGTGTTCTCGGCGCGGCCGGGCCGCATCAAGCGCACGATCGATGTTGACTTCCCGCACCCACGCCACTACACCATCAAGACCTCGCCGGAGTTCTCCGAACTGAAGGCGGTACTGACCGAGGAAATCCGCGCCGAGGCCATGGCCGCCGCCGAGCACTGAGCCCATGAAAGCAGCCACCGCCAACCGCCGGGGCGTTCCCGATGCCACTCCCGCCGCGCTTTACCAGCAGGTCAAGGAGTACATCGCGCGCAATATCCAGAGCCGCGCATGGCAGCCGGGTGACCGCGTGCCGTCCGAGCAGGAGCTGGTGACCCGCTTTGGCGTGTCGCGCATGACGGTGAACCGCGCTCTGCGCGAGCTGGCCGAGCAGGGCAGGGTGGTGCGCGTGGCGGGCGTGGGCACGTTCGTGGCGGAACACAAGCCGCAGTCGACGCTGCTCAACGTGGTCAACCTGCAGGACGAGATCCGCATGCGCGGCCACGACTACGCCTGCGACGTCATGGTGGTGGAACGCGTGGCTGCCTCCATCGAGGTAGCCGCAGCGCTGGACCTGCGCACCGGCGAATCGGTGTTCCACTCCGTATGCGTGCACCGTGAGGACGGCGTGCCGGTGCAGCTCGAAGACCGCTATGTGAACCCGCGCGTGGCGCCGGACTTCATCAACCAGGATTTCGCCGCCGCCGATGCGGTCAAACCTGGCGAATACCTGCTGCGCCACGTGCCATACGACCAGATCGAGCATGTGGTCGACGCCATCTCCGCCACGGCGGAGCAGGCTACCCAATTGGAAATGCCGGCTACCCAGCCGTGCCTGCTGCTGACCCGCCGCACCTGGACGGGCGGCACCCCCGTTACCTTTGTACGTTGCCTGCACCCAGGCAACCGTTACCGCCTAGGCAGCCGATTCCGCGCCGATGGCAACCCGGCCTTCGGCTGAACCAGCCGTGGGCCGTTAGTCTTTTCAGATCCACCAGCCAACTCACGAACCCGGCTGTATAGACAGGGACATACAAATGAGCGCCACCCAAGCCAACCAAACTTCCCGCCCGCTGCTGACCTTGCAGCCCGGCGCCGTCACGCTGGCCGACCTGCGCCGCATCCATCGCGGCGAAGTGCGCCTGGCGATGGACGAATCCGCCTGGGCCGGCGTGCGCGCGTCCCAGGCCACCGTGCAGGACATCATCGACGCCGATGCCGTGGTCTACGGCATCAACACCGGCTTCGGCAAGCTGGCGCAAACGCGCATCCCGCACGACAAGCTGGCCGAACTGCAGCGCAACCTGGTGCTGTCGCACAGCGTGGGCACCGGCGCCGACCTTGCCGCCGACACCGTGCGGCTGATCCTGGCGATCAAGGCCGTGAGCCTGGCGCGCGGCCATTCGGGCATTCGCCCGGAGATCATCGAGGCGCTGCTGGCGCTGGCCAACTCCGGCGTCACGCCGTGCATTCCGGCCAAGGGCTCGGTAGGCGCGTCGGGCGACCTCGCGCCGCTGGCGCATATGTCGTGCACGCTGATCGGCGTGGGCGAGGTGATGATCGACGGCGTGCGCCGTCCGGCGGCCGAGGGTCTGGCTCACGCCGGGCTGGCGCCGTTCACGCTGGGCCCCAAGGAAGGGCTGGCGTTGCTCAACGGCACGCAGGTTTCCACCGCGCTGGCGCTGGCCGGCCTGTTCGCCGCTGAGGACATCTTTGCCGCTGGCCTCGTGGCGGGCGCGTTGTCGCTGGAAGCCATCAAGGGCTCGGTGAAACCCTTCGACGCGCGCATCCATGCCGCACGCGGCCAGGCCGGTCAGATTGCCGTGGCCGGCGCCGTGCGCGCGCTGCTGGATGGCAGCCGGATCGTGGATTCGCACGTGAGCTGCGGCCGCGTGCAGGACCCGTACTCCATCCGCTGCCAGCCGCAGGTGATGGGCGCCTGCCTGGACAACCTGCAACACGCCGCGCGCGTGCTGCAGATCGAAGCCAATGCCGCGTCCGACAATCCGCTGGTGTTCCCGGAGCAGGGCGACGTGATCTCGGGCGGCAACTTCCACGCCGAGCCGGTGGCGTTCGCCGCCGACATCATCGCGCTGGCCATCGCCGAGATCGGCGCGATCTCCGAGCGCCGCCTAGCGCTGCTGCTCGATACCGGCCTGTCCGGCCTGCCGCCGTTCCTGGTGCGCGACGGCGGCCTGCATTCGGGCTTCATGATCGCGCAGGTCACCGCAGCGGCGCTGGCTTCCGAGAACAAGTCGCTGGCGCATCCCGCCAGCGTGGACAGCTTGCCGACCTCGGCCAACCAGGAGGACCATGTGTCGATGGCCACCTTTGGTGCGCGCCGCCTGGGCGATATGGCGGAGAACACCGCCGTGGTGGTCGGCATCGAAGCCATGGCCGCCGCGCAGGGCATCGAGTTCCATCGCCCGCTGGAGTCCTCGCCGCTGATCGAGTCCGAGATTGCGCGCATCCGCGAGCGCGTGGCCTTCGTGGAGGGCGACCGCTACTTCGCGCCGGATATCGAAGCGATGAAGCAGTGGGTGCAACAGGGCGATGCGGGCGCCGGCTGGCCGGAGGCCGTGCGGCAGGTGTTGCCGTCGCAGGCGGGCGTGGTCTAAGCCAGCCGTGCTGGACAAAACCATTGGCTTCGCTTTCAGTGGCTCCTAGCCGAACCCGCCCCTCTCCCCAACCCTCTCCCCGTGAGGGGAGAGGGAGCAAACAGCCGTCGTCATTCCAGACGGTTTTGGCGCATCCTGCCGGCTTCGGCTAATGCCGCCGGGTTGCTCCCCTCTCTCACTTGTAGGAGAGGGGCCGGGGGAGAGGGCGGGCGCCACCAGATGCGACGCACTAAAAATCACCGCAGCGCGGGTTGAACCCAACACGCAGGAGAACCAGACATGAACGCCAACGAACACCAATTCACAAAGGCAGTTGAACCGCGTGGCCAGCGCGAAATCCGCGCCCCGCGCGGCACCGAGCTGCACTGCAAGAACTGGCTGATCGAAGCCGCCTACCGCATGCTCCAGAACAACCTCGATCCCGACGTGGCCGAGCGCCCGCAGGACCTGGTGGTGTACGGCGGCATCGGCAAGGCGGCGCGCAACTGGGAATGCTTCGACGCCATCCTCGAGAGCCTGCGCAACCTGGGCGAGGAAGAATCGCTGCTGGTGCAATCCGGCAAGCCGGTGGGCGTGTTCCGCACCCACGCCGACGCGCCGCGCGTGCTGATCGCCAATTCCAACCTGGTGCCGCACTGGGCCACCTGGGACAAGTTCAACGAGCTGGATCGCGCCGGCCTGATGATGTACGGCCAGATGACTGCCGGCTCGTGGATCTATATCGGCACGCAAGGCATCGTGCAGGGCACCTTCGAAACCTTTGTCGAAGCCGGCCGCCAGCACTACAACAACGATCTCACCGGCAAGTGGATCCTCACCGCCGGCCTGGGCGGCATGGGCGGTGCGCAGACGCTGGCCGGCGTGCTGGCCGGCGCCTGCGTGCTGGCGATCGAATGCCAGGAGTCGCGCATCGACTTCCGCCTGCGCACGCGCTACGTCGACAAGAAGGCCACCACCATCGATGAAGCGCTGGCCATGATCGAAGAGGCCACGCGCAACAAGCAGGCCATCTCGGTTGGCCTGCTCGGCAACGCCGCCGAGATCATGCCGGAGCTGGTCAAGCGCGCGCAGGCCGGTGGCATGCGCCCGGACATCGTCACCGACCAGACCTCGGCGCACGACCTGGTCAACGGCTACCTGCCCGCGGGCTGGACCGTGGCGCAGTGGGAAGCCGCGCGCGCGGCGGATCCGAAATCGGTCGAAGCCGCTGCCAGGACCTCCATCGTCAAGCACGTGCAGGCCATGCTGGCCTTCCAGCAGATGGGCGTGCCCACGCTGGACTACGGCAACAACATCCGTCAGGTCGCCTTTGACGAGGGCGTGGCCAACGCCTTCGATTTCCCGGGGTTTGTGCCGGCGTATATCCGCCCGCTGTTCTGCCGCGGCAAGGGCCCGTTCCGCTGGGTCGCGCTGTCGGGCGACCCCGAGGACATCTACAAGACCGATGCCAAGATGAAGGAGCTGTTCCCCGAGGACGCGCACCTGCACCGCTGGCTCGACATGGCGCGCGATCGCATCGCCTTCCAGGGCCTGCCCGCGCGCATCTGCTGGGTGGGGCTGGACGAGCGCCACCGCGCCGGCCTGGCCTTCAACGAGATGGTGAAGAACGGCGAGCTGAAGGCACCCATTGTGATCGGCCGCGACCACCTGGATTGCGGCTCGGTCGCCAGCCCCAACCGCGAGACCGAAGCCATGCGCGACGGCTCGGATGCGGTGTCCGACTGGCCCCTGCTCAACGCGCTGCTCAATACCGCCGGCGGCGCGACGTGGGTCAGCCTGCATCACGGTGGCGGCGTGGGCATGGGCTTCTCGCAGCATGCGGGCGTGGTGATTGTTTGCGACGGCACCGATGCCGCGGCCAAGCGCATCGAGCGGGTGCTGTGGAACGACCCGGCCACCGGCGTGATGCGCCACGCCGATGCCGGTTACGAAAGCGCCATCGACTGCGCGCACGAGAAGGGCCTGAACTTGCCGATGGTGCCGAAGGCGGCAGACGCATGAACGGCGTCGAACGCTTCTCGCTCGGCGCGCTGGCCGCGCAGCCCTGGAAGAACGGCGGCGGCATCACGCGCGAGATCGCGGCGTGGCCGCCGGGCGCCGGCATGGACGCGTTCCTGTGGCGCGTGAGCGTGGCCGACATCGCCGCCGACGGCCCGTTCTCCGCCTTCCCCGGCATCGATCGCCAGATCGTGCTGCTGGAAGGCGCGGGCGTGCGCCTGCAGGCCGACAATGGCAGCTTCGATCATCGCCTCGATACCGTGGGCGAACCGTTCGCCTTTGCCGGCGAGCGCGGTGTGCAGGCAACCCTGCTGGATGGCACCACGCGCGACTTCAACGTGATGACGCGCCGTGGCCGCTGCCGCGCGAGTGTTGTGGCGGCGCGCGACGAATTCACGATCGCGCCCGGTGCGCACGTTGTGCTGTTGTTGGTGGTCGAGGGTGCATGGCGCCACGGCGTTGCCGGCCAGAGCGGGCAAGCCGTGCTGGCCAGCGACGACGGCATGTTGTTCGCCGAAGGCGTAGCGGTGCCATATCGCCTGCAGGCGATGTCGGAGCCCGCGCTTTGCCTGTGCGTCACCCTGGAACTGGAGTTGGAGAACCCGTAATGAACTTGAATCCGGCGCAGGCCGCCGTTACCTCTTCGTGCGCCGATGGCGTCTGGCATCGCTGCCACCTGCTGCCCGACGGCGATCCCGCCAAGGCCATCCGCGACGCCGCCTTGGTCGTGCAGCAAGGCCGCATCGTCTGGCTCGGCACGCAGGCCGAACTGCCGCAGGCATACATCGCGCTGGCGCACCACGATACCGGCAACGCCTGGATCACGCCGGGCCTGGTCGACTGCCACACCCACCTGGTGTACGGCGGCCAGCGCGCCGATGAATTCGCCATGCGCCTGGCCGGCGCCGGCTACGAGGAAATCGCCCGCGCCGGCGGCGGCATCGTCTCCACCGTGCGCGCCACGCGTGCTGCCGACGAAGACACGCTGTTCGCGCTGGCCGCCGCGCGCCTCGCGCCGCTGCTGGCCGAGGGCGTGACCACGCTGGAGATCAAGTCCGGCTACGGCCTGGACCTCGCCAGCGAGCGCAAGCAATTACGCGTGGCGCGCCGCCTGGGCGAGGCCTTCGGCGTGACGGTGCACACCACCTTCCTCGGCGCGCACGCGCTGCCGCCGGAATACGCGGGCCGCGCCGACGAGTACATCGCGCTGGTGTGCGACACGATGATGCCTGCGCTGGCCAAGGAGGGGCTGGTCGATGCGGTGGACGCCTTCTGCGAATCCGTCGGCTTCAGCCTGGCGCAGACCGAGCGCGTGTTCCAGGCCGCGCAACGCCACGGCCTGCGCGTCAAGCTGCACGCCGAGCAGCTCAGCAACCTGGGCGGCACCGCGCTGGCCGCGCGCTACCGCGCGCTGTCGGCGGACCACCTGGAGCATCTGGACGAGGCCGGCGTCGCCGCCATGGCCGAGTCCGGCACGGTGGCGGTCCTGCTGCCGGGCGCCTATTATTTCCTGCGTGACACCAACCTGCCGCCGATCGACCTGCTGCGCCGGCATGGCGTGCCGATGGCGATCTCCACCGATCACAATCCCGGTACGTCACCCGTCACTTCGCTGCTGTTGATGATGAATATGGCATGCACCCTGTTCAGGCTGACCGTGCCGGAAGTGCTGGCAGGCGTCACCACGCACGCCGCGCGCGCGCTGGGCGCGGCCGACCGGCACGGCCTGCTGGCCGCCGGGCGCGCCGCCGATTTCGTGCTGTGGAACGTCGATTCGCCGGCCGAGCTGGCCTACTGGTTCGGGCGCAATCCCGCCGCCGCCGTGGTGCGCCAGGGCAAGGTCTATCCCGCCGCCACGCAAGCGCAAGGAGTGCAGCCATGAGCGCCGGAAGCCTGTTTGCCGCGCAGGCCTTGCTGCCCACGGGCTGGGCCAGCAATGTGCTGCTGGCCTGGGACGACGCCGGCGCATTCACCACGGTGCAGGCCGGCGCGTTACCCGTGCAGGGCGTGCCGCATGCCGCCGGGCCGCTCTTGCCGGGCATGCCCAACCTGCACTCGCACGCGTTCCAGCGCGGCTTTGCCGGGCTGACCGAATACCGCAGCGAGACACTGGCTGACGGCCAGGAGAGCGATTCCTTCTGGAGCTGGCGCAAGCTGATGTACCGCTTCGCGCTGAGGCTCTCTCCCGATACGCTGGAAGCCATCGCCACGCAGCTCTATATCGAGATGCTGCGCGCGGGCTACACCAGCGTTTGCGAATTCCATTACGTGCATCACGACACGGACGGCAAGCCTTACGCCGACCCTGCCGAGATGTCGCTGCGCCTGCTGCGCGCCGCGCAGACCGCCGGCATCGGCATCACGCTGCTGCCGGTGCTGTACCAGACGGCCGGCTTCGGCAACAAGCCCGCGGTGCCCGATCAGCGCCGCTTCCTGCATGAGACCAGCGCCATGCTCGCGTTGCTCGGCCGCCTGGCCCCGCAATGCCACGGCCAGGCGCGGCTGGGCCTGGCGCCGCATTCGCTGCGCGCGGTGCCGCCGCAAAGCCTCGCCGACGCCGTGGCAGGCCTGCACGCGCTGGACGCAAAGGCGCCCGTGCACATCCATATCGCCGAGCAGCAGCGCGAGGTGGACGAGTGCATCACCCTCACGGGCACGCGCCCGGTGGCGTGGCTGCTCGACCATGCCGAGGTGGATGCGCGCTGGTGCCTGGTGCATGCCACGCACCTGGACTGGGATGAGCGCCGGCGCCTGGCGCACAGCGGCGCGGTGGCCGGCATCTGCCCGACCACCGAGGCCAACCTGGGCGATGGCGTGTTCGATGCCGCGCCGTACCTGGGGCAGGGCGGCGTCTGGGGCATCGGCTCGGACAGCCACGCCAGCGTCAGCGTGGTGGAAGAGCTGCGGCTGTTCGAGTACGGCCAGCGGCTGGCGCTGCAAAAACGCAATGTGCTGGCGTCCGACGCGCACAAGCAGGTGGCGGATCGCCTTTACCTCGATGCCGCCTTCGGCGGTGCGCGCGCGTCGGGCCGGGAGATTGGCGCGATTGCCGTCGGGCAGCAGGCAGATTTCGTCGTGCTGGACGGCGCGCATCCCGCGCTCTCGGGCTTGTCCGGCAGCCAGGCCCTGGCGGTCCATGTGTTCACCAACCATGGGCATGAGACACTAGCGGAAGTCCGCACGGCGGGCCGCACGCGCGTGCAGCATGGTACGCACGCCTTGCAGGCCGACGCTGGCAAGCGCTTTGCCGCTGCGCGCGCAAGCCTGCTGTCCGACTAAACCCGGCGCACCATCGGCCTCATGCTTGACCCTACAAGCTTCAGGTCCGCATTGCTGAGCACAGCGCCTTTACGTTGCAAAGTTGCAAACAAGAAAACATGCCCTTCTCGACCGATACTCCCGCTTTCACCCTGCATCGCGGCACGCGCCCGATGCTGGTGTCGATGCCGCACGTGGGCACCCACCTGCCGGCCTCCGTGTCCGACCGGCTGACTGCCGAGGCACGCACCGTGCCCGATACCGACTGGCATCTTGAACGCTTGTACGGTTTCGCGCGCGAGCTCGGCGCCTCCATCCTGGTGGCAACCCACTCGCGCTACGTGGTGGACCTGAACCGCCCGCCCGACAACGCCAATCTCTACCCCGGCCAGGACACCACCGGCCTGTGCCCGGTCGATACCTTCGACAAGACGCCGATCTACGCCGACGCCAGCAGCCAGCCCGCCGACGATGAAATCGCCGCGCGCCGCGACGCCATCTGGCGCCCGTACCACGGCGCGCTCGCCGAGGAGCTGGCCCGCTTGCGCGCCGAGCACGGCACCGTGGCGCTGTGGGACGCCCACTCGATCCGCTCGGTGCTGCCGCGCTTTTTCGAAGGCAAGCTGACCGACTTCAACCTGGGCACCGCCAACGGCGCGAGCTGCGACGCCGCGCTGGCCAACCAGCTGCTGGATATCGCCGGCGCCTTGCCAGGCTACACCTCCGTGCTCAACGGGCGCTTCAAGGGCGGCTATATCACGCGCCAGTACGGCGCGCCGGCGCAGGGCGTGCAAGCCGTGCAGCTGGAGCTGACGCAGTCGGCCTACATGAGCGAGACCTATCCCTTCGCCTATGACGAAGCGCTGGCCACGCGCATCCAGCCCACGCTGAAGACGATGCTGGAAACGGTGCTGGGCTACGTGGAAGCACGTTAAGCCCGGGCAGGGAAACCAGGAAAGGCAGGAAGCACCTCACGCGACCCGTGTTGCCAATGGCAGCACGGTTCGCGTTGTCACATCTATAGCCATCTACGGCCATCTACAGCAGCGAATCCGCCAGCCGGCAAAGGTTCTGCCAGGTGCGCGTATGCAGCGGGCGGCGCTGCCACACCGCGCGCACCACCTGTTCGCTGTTGGCCAGGTAGCGCTGCTGGATCTGCCGCATGCGCGCCACCACATCGCGCTCATAGATCACCAGCGCGGCTTCCGCGTTGAGCGCGAACGAGCGGATATCCATATTGGTCGAGCCCACCATGGCGACCTCATCGTCGATGGTGACGTGCTTGGCGTGCAGGAAGGCGGGGCGGTACAGGTGGATCTGCACCCCCGAGTCCAGCAGCACGCCGAAGTAAGCCTCCTGCGCGGCCTGCGTGAAGCGCTGGTCGATCCGTTGCGACAACACCAGGTGTACCGCCACGCCACGGTAGCAGGCCAGGTGCAGCGCTTGCAGGAAGGCTTCGTCCGGCACGAAGTAGGGCGTGGTGATGACCACCTCGCTACGCGCGCGGTGGATCATGCTGATCAGCGCCATCTGCGCATTCTGAGTGCCGTAGCCGGGCCCGCTGGGCAGCATCTGCGCGATGTGCGGGCCTTGCTCCGCCATGGGCGGGAAGCTATCGATGTCGAAGTTGCTGTCGCCGGTCTCCAGGTAGCGGTCGGCCAGGAAGACTGCTTGCAGCTCCGCCACCACCGGCCCCGTCACGCGCGCCACCAGTTCTTCATTGGGCAATCCCGGCATCGACTCGGCATCGATCACGTTCTGTGAGCCGATATAGCCAATGCTGCCGTCCACCACCAGGATCTTGCGGTGATTGCGCAGGTCGAAGCGCGCGCTCTTGCCTTTGAGCACTGCCATCAGCGAGCGCATCGGCAGGGCCTGCACCACCTCCACGCCGCCGTCGCGCAGCTTGCCTGCAAAAGCGCGCCAGCCAGCGCGGGCACCTAGCGCGTCCACCAGCAACCGGCAGCGCACGCCCCGCGCACTCGCCCGCAGCAGGGCGTCGGTGAAGGCGCCGGCCGTGGCATCCGCAGCGTAGATATAGACCAGCAGATGGACCTGGCGCCTGGCGGCGTCGATATCGGCAATCATCGCCGCTACGGTCGCGGCATAGTCGTCGAGCAGCGCCACGGCATTGCCCCGCATCGGCGAGTACGAGCCTAGCCGCTCGATCAGGCCGGCCGCATCGGCGGCAACCGCGGCAGGCAGCGGCTGCAATGGCGCGAAGCGCGCCACCCGGTCCCGTACGTTTGCGATGCCCTGGTTGATGCGGGCCAGCTTCAGCCGGCGCGACTTGGGATAGTAGATGCGGCCGAACAGCGCATACAGCACCAGTCCCACCCAAGGCAGGAAGAAGATCAGCAGCAGCCAGGTGCGCGCCGCCGCGGGCGCGCGGCGCTGCGGCACGTAGACCAGCATGGCCAGGCGGATCGCCCATTCCGCCAGCGTGAAGATCGATGGCAACAACCAGGACAGGTCCATCGGCATGGCGCCCTGTAGCGGGGCAAGCCAGGACGCAGGCAGGAAGGAAGCAAGAAGGGAAGGGGGCATGCGGCTAGGCGGCGGACGGCGGACTGCGCACCATACCAGAGGCGTGCGCTGGGCCAATGCAGGACAATGCCGGCATCGGCCCAGCATCAACCTGTCATCGGCGCCTTTGCGCTTTGCGTCCGGGCGGCGACTTGTACCTGATCAGTCTCTTGCCTCCTAAACCGCACATGGACTGTGAAACCAGGCAATGCGCCGGTTGTTCGCCCATATGCACTACGCTGCGATAGGGGTAGTTGAATGATGGCCAGCATGGACGATCGGGCCACGCCCCTGGCACGAAGGAGACGGCAATGGATACGCAAGCGCGCTTCCTGGCGCTGTGGTCGCGCTGCGGCGGCACGCACGCCGAAGCCGTTTATGCCGGCCTGGCACGGCACTACGCCGAGCCGGTGCGTCACTATCACACGCTCGATCATATTCGCCGCTGCCTGCGCCATCTGGACTGGGCACGCGCGCAGATACCTGATCCCGACACCGTGGAGCTGGCGCTGTGGTGCCACGACGTGATCTATGTCCCCGGCGCGGCAGACAACGAGCAGCGCAGTGTCGCGTGGCTTGCGCACCACGCCGGCGGCCGCATCGCCACAGTGGCCCACGTCGCCGAGATGATCATGGCGACCACGCACGACGCCGCGCCTGCGGACGCCGGTGCCCGCTTCACCGTCGATATCGACCTGGCGGACATTGGCGGAAGCCTGGCACGGTTTCTCCGGAACGAGGCGAAGCTGCGGGCCGAGCAGCCCGGGCTGGACGATGCCGGCTACGACGCCCGCGCCCGCGTTTTTTTGCATGCCTTGCTGGCGCGCCCCCGCATCTACCATACGGAGGTGTTCCACGCTCGCTGTGAAGCCAGCGCCCGGCGCAACCTGGCGTGGCGGCTCGCCCAGCCAGCGCCGCTCCCCGGCACGCAAGGGCAGTAGAAGCACCAAGGCACTCAAACTGGAGGCCGCCATGCAAGCCACACAACCCCCCGCGATTCGCCGCATCAATATCGCGCTGCAAGGCGGCGGCACCCACGGGGCATTCAGTTGGGGCGTGCTGGACCGGCTGCTGGAAGACAAGCGCATCGGCATCGACGGCATCAGTGGCACCAGCGCCGGCGCCGTCAATGCCACCGTGCTTGCCTATGGCCTCGCAAGCGGTGGGTCGCAGGGCGCGCGGCAGGCACTGGAGACGTGCTGGCGCAAGGTGTCCGAGTGCGCCAGGCTGAGTCCCTTGCAACCTACCTGGCTGGACAGGTTGATGGGCGGCGGTGGCCATATGGAGATGTCGCCAGCGTGGATGATGTTCGACCATCTCACCCGCTTCTTTTCGCCCTACCAGCTCAACCCGTGCAACCTCAACCCGCTGCAGAACATCCTGGACGAGACCATCGATTTCGAGGTGTTGCAGCACAGCAAGAGCGTCAAGCTGTTCCTGTGCGCGACCAATGTGCTGCGCGGGCGCATCCGCGTGTTCAGCACCGGCGAGGTTTGCGCCAAGGCCGTGATGGCCTCGGCCTGCCTGCCCTCGCTGTTCCAGGCCGTGGAGATCGACGGCGAGTATTACTGGGACGGCGGCTACATGGGCAACCCGCCGATCTATCCGCTGATCTATGAGACCGACAGCCGCGATGTGCTGATCATCCGCCTCAACCCGATCCATATTCCCCAGGTGCCTGTCACTGCACGCGAAATCCTGGACCGCATCAACACGCTCAGCTTTAACTCCTCGTTGATGCGCGAGATGCGCGCCATCGAATTCATCACCCGGCTGATCGACGAAGGCGCGCTCGACCCGGCACGCTACCGCCGCATGCTGATCCACAGCATCGATGCCGAAGCCGAGATGGCGCGACTGGGCGCGTCCAGCAAGTTCAACGCGGATTGGGACTTCCTGCGCGGCCTGTTCACGCTAGGGCGCGAGCGGGCCGAAGCCTGGCTCGCGGCAAATTTCGACGCACTCGGCCAGCGCTCATCGATCGATATCGCGGAAACATTCCTTTAAGCGTTCGGCCGCGTACTACCATCAGTGCAGAGCGCCACGCGAGGCGCGCGGTGAGCAAACAGGTTGAGACGCATATGGACCGGGAATCGATGCCTGCGGTGTCCGACTCAGACGGGTCCGTGCTGTTCGCGGACATCAGCAACAGCACCAAGCTGTATGAGAAGGCCGGCAATGCGGCCGCCTTCGGCGCCATCGGGCAATGCATCGCCCTGATGAAATCCTGCTCGTCGGCGCAGCGAGGCCGGGTGGTGAAGACCATCGGGGACGAAGTCATGGCGGTGTTCGCCTCCGCCGAAAATGCAATGCAGGCTGCACTCGAAATGCAAATGGCGATTACCGCGCTGCCGCCGGTATCCGGTCTTCCCATGTCGATCCATATCGGCTTTCACCACGGCCCGATCCTGCGCGACGCATCAGGCGATGTGTTCGGCGACACGGTCAACCTTGCCGCGCGCCTCGCCAAGCTCGCATCGCAAGGACAGATCATCACCAGCAAGGACGCCGTGGCGCATCTGCCGCCCAGGCTGCGCCAGGCGATGCGCTACCTCTACCCGATACAGGTGCGCGGCAAAGTCGAACCCGTGGAGTTGTTCGAAGCGATATGGCAGCAGAACGCCGACATGACCATCCTCGCCGAAGTGAACCCACGCGCGAGCCGCCCCGCGCTGCTCACGCTACGGTATCGGGAGAAGGAGGTCCGGATGAACGGCGCATCGCCGCCGGTCACGATAGGGCGCGACGCCGCGATGACGATCGTCGTGGCGGATCCGCAGACTTCGCGGTTCCACGCAACCATCGAGTTCCGGGCAGGAAAATACATGCTGATCGACCGAAGCGCCAATGGCACGCATATCGCCATCGACGGTGATGACGAAATCATCCTGCGCCGCGATGAGGTCGCGCTGAGAGGGCACGGCTGGATTACGTTTGGCCAGTCGATGGAGGGCGCAGGGGAGCGGGTTGAGTTCTTTCCTGCCTAGTTCCTGGCCAGGGCGCCATACGGAACAGAAAGGCGTGGCGAAGCTTCGCTCATCCACGGGCGTATCTACTTGTTTTTCTTGGGAAATGCAGTGGTGCCCGGGGTCGGACTCGAACCGACACGACTTTCGTCGGGGGATTTTGAGTCCCCTGCGTCTACCTGTTTCACCACCCGGGCTGAGTGGATGCTGGCTGATTTGCCGACGAACCGGCGTGCCAGCATGGTGCTGAGCCGGGAATTATGCCGCAAATTCCGCCCGGTCACAACTAGCCTCGGCCAGGGCCTCCCGACCGGGCTCGCCTGGCCCGCGTGGCGCGGCTCCGATCGTAGTATTCAGGCGGCTTGCAGGCGATCCAGCGGATGAAATCCGCCATGGCGGGGTGGCCGCGCAGGCGTTGCCAGTCGTGGTAGGCCTGGGCCAGCTCGGTTTCCGTGAAGACCGAGTGGATCTTTTGGTGGCAGACCCGGTGCATGGCCACGGCGGCACGCCCGCCCTGGCTGCGCGGCACGGGATGGTGCAGGTCGGTGCTGGGGCCGGGCACCATCGCGCGCCCGCACAGGGGGCAGGGCGGCAGGGTGCTGGGCGAGGCGCCGGCGGGCGGACCTTGCTGCTGGTCCTGGCCGGCGCGCAGATGGCGTTTGACGACCATGGGCGGTGCGACGGTGATGTGCTGGTGTTGCTATATCCGGGATTCTGTCGATACCTGGCGGTGTGCGAACTCGCATAGCATTATCGCAGCCGCGCCGCCGCCCGGCTTTTCCCCTTCATGCCGGAGCACCATGCCAGCCCTGCCGTCCCTTGCCAGCCTTGCCCAGTTGCCGTCGCAGGATCCCGCCTACTTCGCGGTCCAGTACAACAACCGCGCCCGGGTGCCCGACAACGTCGTCCACATGGCGCGCTGGGCGCAGATGTCCCGGCAGGTGCGCGAGCGCGCCGGCTGGCTGGAGGACCTGAGCTATGCCGGCGCCGAGCCCGGCCCGCACGACGCGGACGAGCGGCTCGATTACTTCCCCGCCGAACCTGGCGCCGTTGCCGGCCAGGCGCCGCCGCTGCTGGTGTTCCTGCACGGCGGCTACTGGCGCGCGCTGGACAAGCGCGACCACAGCCTGGTGGCCAACGCGCTGCCGCACTGCGGCGTCTCGGTGGCGGTGACCAATTACTCCTTGTGCCCGGCGGTGAGCGTGGAAACCATCCTGCTGCAGGCGGTGCGCAGCGTGGCGTGGCTGTACCGCGAGGCGGACCGGCTTGGCCATGACAAGTCGCGCATCTTCGTGGCCGGGCATTCGGTCGGCGGCCACATGGCCGCGATGATGCTCACCACGCTGTGGCAGCGGGTGGGCAGCGACCTGCCGGCCGACCTGGTCAAGGGCGTGGTCTCGGTGAGCGGCCTGCACGACCTGGAGCCGCTGCGCCGCGCGGACTTCCTGCAGGTGGACCTGAAGTTGTCGGAAGGGGATGTGGACCGGCTCTCGCCGGCCTTCCTGCCCCCTGCCACGGATGCCCCGCTGGTAACCGCCGTGGGCGGCCTGGAACCGGAGGAATACCACCGGCAGACGGACCTGCTGCGCGCCGGCTGGCCCGCCAACGCGGCGGCACCGGGCTCGGCGCATGTGCCGATGCCCGGCAGGCACCACTTCAACGTGATGGATGATTTTGCCGACCGGGACAGCCCGTTGCTGCTTGCCGTGCGGCGGATGATGGGGGTGGCTTAGCCCCTCAGCCCTTCAGCCCTCCAGCACCCGCAACAACGATGACGTATCGTCCTTGCCCCAGCCCTTGTCCATCAGCGTGGCGAGCTGGCGCGAGGTGGCTTGCATGGCCGGGAGTTCCAGCCCGAGCTGCTGCGCGATCTGGGCGGCCAGCCCGAAATCCTTGTCGTGCAAGCGCGCCTCGATGCCGGGGGCAAAGTCGTGCGCCACCATCTTCGGCCCCATCATGTCGAGCATGCGGCTGCCGGCCATGCCGGTGGCCATGGCTTGCAGCACGCGGCCGCTGTCGACCTGCTGCGCCTGCGCGAAGCGCATGGCTTCGGCGATGCCTTCGATATTGACCACCTGCGCGATCTGGTTGCACAGCTTGGCGACCTGGCCCGCGCCGTGGTCGCCGATATGGGTGATGGTCTTGCCGAGCAGCGCGAGCAGGGGCCGCACGCGTTCCAGCATCTCGGCCTTGCCGCCCACCATGACGGTGAGGCTTGCGGCCTCGGCGCCCACGGTGCCGCCCGAGACGGGGCAGTCCAGCGCTTCGATGCCGCGCTCGGCCAGCCGTGCGGCGATCTCGCGGGTGACGATGGGCGAGATGGTGCTGTGGTCGATGCAGATGGTGCCCGGCGCCGCGCCTTCGATCACGCCGTGCTCGCCCAGCAGCACGGTCTGCACGTCTTCCGATGACGTGACGTTGGTGAACACCACCGAGGCGCCGCGCGCGGCTTGCGCCGGCGTGGTGCAGGGTTCGGCGCCCAGCGCGCGGGCCGTGTCGGCGGCCTCGGGGCGGCGTACAAAGGCGCGCACGGCGTGGCCGCCGGCTAGCAGGTGGCGCACCATCGGCGTGCCCATGGCGCCAAGGCCGATAAAGCCAATCGTCGTAACGTTCATACCGCTCGTATTGCTCGTATTGCTCATGTCAAAGCTTCCTTACTTGTCGGACGCGTAGGCGAACTTGCCGTCGCGGATCACACCCATCACGCGCGAGCGCTGGTCGAAGCCTTGGTGGTCCTTCACGCTCAGGTTCATCACGCCATTGGGAATGGTCAGGTTGGTGGTCGTCTCCAGCGCATCGCGCATGGCATGGCGGAACTCGCGCGTGCCCGGCTGCGCGCCGCTCTTGCCGGCACGGCGCGCGGCGTCGTCCAGCAGCATCCAGGCGCCCCAGGCATCGCCGGCGAATTGCGTGATGCTGTCCACGCCGTACTTCGCTTCATAGCGTGTCACAAAATCCATCGCCACCTTTTTCACCGGGTGGTTGTCCGGCAGTTGCCGCGCCACCACCACCGGCCCGGTCGGGAACAGCGTGCCCTCGACATCCTTGCCGCCCACCCGCAGGAAATCCCAGGTGGCGATGCCATGCGTCTGGTAGACCTTCCCCTTGTAGCCGCGCTCGGCCAGGGTCTTCTGCGGCAATACCGACGGCGTGCCCGCGCCGGCGATCAGGATCGCATCCGGGTTGGCCGCCATCAGCTTGAGCACCTGCCCGGTCACCGAAGTGTCGTTGCGCGAGAAACGCTCGTTGGCCACCACCTTGAGCTTGCGCACGTCCGCCAGCTTGGAGAACTCGCGCCACCAGCTCTCGCCGTAAGCATCGTTGAAGCCGATGAAGCCCACCGTCTTCACGCCATGGTTGCCCATGTACTCGGTGAGCACCGTGGCCATATGCGAATCGTTTTGCGGCATCTTGAACGCCCAGCGCCGCTTGGGGTCCGACTGCGGCTCGATGATCGCGGCCGATGCCGCCAGCGCCACCATCGGTGTCTCACCTTCCGCCACGGCATCCAGCGCGGCGATGGCGGTGGGCGTGATGTTGGGGCCCACCACCACATCGACCTTCTCCTCGGAGATCAGCTTGCGCACATTGCGCACGGCCGCTGCCGGGTCGGAGCCATCGTCCAGGATCACGTACTGCGCGCGCTGGCCGCCGAGGGTTTGCGGCCACATCATCACGGTGTTCTTGGACGGGATGCCGATGGAGGCGGCGGGGCCGGTGGTGGAAACGTCGATGCCCACGCGGATGTCGGCATGGGCGGGGAGGGAGGAGATGGAGGCGATGGAGGCGAGCAGAAGGGCGGCGGACGGCAGGGTGATGCGGATGAACGGGTGGGGCATGGGTAGTCTCCTCTGTGTTTCTTGTTTTTGGTTTGGCGCGCGATCGGTCAATCAGTAGTCGAGCCGCCCGCGCAATTCATCGAACGGAACCATCACGTTCTCGCGATAGGCGGGACGTTGCTTGAGCCGCTCGTACCATGCCTCCACATAGGGAAGCGGCGGCCGCTCGATTTCCAGCTCGTGGTACCAGCAGGAATGTCCGCAAGCGTCAGGCTGTTGCCGTTGAGGAACGGGCGATTCGGCAAGCACGCGGTCGAGGATCCGGAAGTGCTGTGCGCACAGGTCGAGGCTGTGGTTTCGTTGATGCCGAAACTGCCGCCGGCCGGTATGTGCGTGGGCGCAAGATCGAGCTCGCCGATCAGCCACAGCACCTTCTGCACGTTGAATGAACTGCGCCGCCCCCAAACCTTAAGCAAAAGAATCCCCTCTGGACATTCGATCCGGTGCTGAATCCCTCGATTGTAAATCGGACGCCCACACTACCCTGCGCCGGTCATAGCGGCGCAACACCGCACCAGCACGCTAGCGCGCTAGCAGCATCGGGCAGCTGTATCGTAGAAGCCGCGCCAGCGCGTAATCTTGCCGTTGCGGATCGTGAAGACATGCACCCATTCGGTTTCGAAGGACTTGCCCGCCGGCACTGTGTACCCTTTCACGAAGCCCAGTACGACGAGTTCGTCGCCCGCCTCGATGAACTCGCGCTCCTGGAATACTTGTATGGTGTCGTCCTCCGCCATTTGGTCGAACACCCGGCGAATCTCCGGGTGCGTTTCGCGCTGCCCCGCATAGCGCATGAGCTTGGGTGGACCGACCAGTTTCCAGTCGACCTTCTCAGCCATGAACGCCATGATGGTGTCGATATCGCCCCGGCGATACGCATCGTATGTGGCTTGCGCGACTTCCTTTGGACTTGGCATGCTCATCTCCCACTGCAACCTGGCCGCTCCCCTCGCCGATAGCTTTAAGCTAGGCCGCAACGGGGTTCATTTCAAGACAGGTGGAGGGGGATCGCGATCGTCCCGGCGCTTGGTGTCTAGCGCGCGGCATCACGCCATCACGCTCTGCCACAGCAACGCGCCGTTCAGCAACAGGATGGCGAGCGCGCTCAGCCACGCCAGCGCCAGCGGCAGGCCGCGCACGCGCCACGCGCCCATGAGGTCGGCGCGGGAGGCGAACCCGATCAGCGGCAGCACGGCAAGCGGCAGGCTGATGCTGAGCACTACCTGGCTGGCCACCAGCAGTTCCGCCGAGCCATGCTGGCCGAAGACGCCGACCGCCACCAGGGCGGGCACGATCGCCAGGCCGCGCGTCAGCAGCGCGCGGCGCATGCGCGACATGCGCAGGTTGAGGAAGCCCTCCATCACCGCCTGCCCGGCGAGCGTGCCGGTGAGGGTTGAGTTGAGGCCGCAGGCGAGCAGCGCGGCGGCGAACAACAAGCTGGCCCATCGGGAATGCAGCAAGGGGTCGAGCAAGCGATGCGCGTCGGCCAAGTCGGCCACTTGGGTCATGCCGCTGGCGTGGAACACCGCCGCCGCCACGATCAGCAGCGCGGCATTGATCAGGAAGGCGAAGGTGAGCGAGCCGAAGGTGTCCATGCTGGCCCCGCGCAGCGCCTGCACCAGTGCCGGCGCGTTGGCGGGCGAAGGCGGCAGTCCTTGCGCGGCGCCAGGGCTGTACTTGCGTACCAGTGAGGCGTGCAGGTAAAGGTTATGCGGCATCACGGTGGCGCCCACGATGCCGGCGGCGAGCCACAGCATGCCCGCATCGCGCACCAGTTCCGGCGTGGGGACGAAGCCGCCGGCGACCGCCGCCCAGTCCGGCTGCGCCATCGCCAACTGTGCGACGAAGCACAGCGCCACCAGCAGGATCAGCGTGCCGACCAGCGCTTCCAGCGTGCGCCGCCCTTCGCGGTGCACGGCCAGCATGGCCACGGTGGCCACCGCCGAGATCAGCACGCCGACCCACAGGTTCACGTGCAGCAGCAGTTGCAGCGCCACGGCGCAGCCGACCACCTCGGCCACGTCGCAGGCAACGATGGCGATCTCGCTGCCCACCCAAAGGGTGAGCACCACGGGCCGGGAGAAGCGTTCCCGGCTGAGTTGCGCGAGGTCGCGCCCGGTGACCACGCCGACGCGCGCGGCAATCCACTGCAGAAGCATGGCGACGAGACTGGACGCCGCAATGACCGCCAGCAGGCTATAGCCGTACCTGGCGCCGCCGGAGATGGCCGTGGCCCAGTTGCCGGGATCCATGTAGCCAACCGCGACCAGGGCGCCGGCGCCCAGGTAGGCCAGGCGCGGCATTGCCGGCGGGGCAAGCCGCGGGTTGGCGGGCATGGCGGGCATGGCGGGCATGGCGGGCATGGCGGGCATGGCGGGCATGGCGGATTGGTCAAGAGTCGGCGGCATGGCTTGCGTGATGTAAACGACGTTCGATCGGAACGATGACGCCGGCAGCTTAACGAACCGCTCAGTCCCGGGGCACCGTTGCCTGATTGTTGCCATTGGGGCGCGATACAGCCAATTGTAAATGCAAATCACTCGTATTTGCGAAGGCTATGTGTCGCCGCAAAAACGCATGCCGCTCGGCTTTATGTGCTGAAAGGTGCGCTTTGTCTCATGTCGGGGTCCTGATCGCTCACTTCACGCAAGGCCCGTCCGAGGTTGTGCGTGGCAGGCCAGAGGCGGGGATATACAGTGATTCAGGCAACCAACAAGGCAACGTCATGGAAACCTTCCCCAGCCGCTACGATTTTCAGACGACCGTGGAGCGCCTGCTCGCGGCCTTCAAGGAAAAAGGCATGACGATCTTCGCGCGGATCGACCATGCCGAGGCCGCCCGCAATGCCGGGCTGGCGATGCCGCCCACGCAGGTGCTGATCTTCGGCAACCCCAGAGGGGGGACGCCGTTGATGCTCGCGGCACCCAGCGTTGCGCTGGATTTGCCCTTGCGCGTGCTGGTGCGCGATGACGGCCAAGGCAGCACCTGGGTGAGCTTCCACAACGCCGCGGAGCTGGAACGCGCTCACCCATTGCCGGCCGGCAGCGCCGCGCCGCTGGCTGCGGCGCAAGGGCTGATTCTTGGCACCGTGGGCGCGCCAGGCGCCCCGGGATGATTTACCCGGCCAGGCCCTTGTTCGGGTTGATCAGGTACTTCTCCCCCGTCGCGCGCTTGTTGTAGGCCGCGATCATATCCAGGTCCAGCACCTCGGCCAGCGAGATCTCCTTCGAGTAGTGGCTGGCAAAGGTGGTTTTCAGCTCTGCCACCACGCGTTGCTTGAGTTCGTTCGCCCGTTCGCGCCCGAGCTTCTGCAGGAACGGAAACACCAGCCAGCCGCCCATGCCCCACGCCATGCCGAAGTTGCGGTTGAACTCGGTCGGGCTGGTGTCCAGGCCGCCATAGAGGTAGACCTGCTTGTGGGTGGTGGAGCCATAGCGGCTGTATTCGCGGGCCGTCTTGTTCAAGGCCGCTTCCATGCAGGTGAGGATCTGGCCGGCGAGCTTGCCGCCGCCCGTGGCGTCGAACGCGATGGTGGCGCCGGTGGCGACGAGCGCCTCTGTGAGGTCCTGCATGAACGTGGGCGATGCGGCGTTGCAAACATAGACCGCGCCTTGTGCCTTGAGCAGGTCTGCCTGCTCTTGCTTGCGCACGATGTTCACCAGCTTGATGCCATCCTTGAGGCAGATCTGGTTCAGCATCTGGCCCAGGTTGGAGGCCGCGGCGGTGTGCACCAGCGCGCTATGTCCTTCACGCCGCATGGTCTCGACCATGCCCAGCGCGGTAAGCGGATTGACGAATGACGACGCGCCATCGGCGGGCGTGGCGCCCTCGGGCAGGACCAGGCACTGGTCCGCGGGAATGCAGCGGTACTGCGAGTACATCGCGCCGCCGATGGCCGCCACGGTCTTGCCGAGCAACGCTTGCGCCGCGGCGGACGAGCCTGCCTCGACGACCACGCCCGCCCCCTCATTGCCTACCGGCATGGATGCATCCATGCGTCCCGCCATGCTGCGCATCGCGCCCTCGGGCACACGCGCGGTGACCACCGGGCGGTCGGCTGTTCCGCTGGCCTTTGCCGTGCGCATGTCGGCCGCGCCGAACAGCAAGCCGAGATCGGACGGGTTGAGGGGAGAGGCTTCAATGCGGATGAGCACTTCATCCGGGCCGGGGTGCGGCGTGTCGATGCTGTCTAGCGACAGTTCGAGTTCACCGCTGCTCTTGATTTGCGAACGAAGTTGAAGTGCGGCGTGCATTTGATGTCTCCTTGGTCTGTCGGTGCGAGGTGAGCGAGGCGGCAATGTGAGGCCGCCTTTTTGCCAGCAGTCAGCAATGTAGCAAGTTCCTGCGAAACCCGTACTGGACCGGAAATTCAGGTCATGCGCCTGCTGACAGACCGTCATGCATCGTACTGATAGAGGCGGGAAAAAGCGCGCTTGCCGCTGGGATTCCTCTCCTTGACACCCTGGTGCTTTCAACCTAAAGTTCGCCTGCAGATCTAGATAAGAGACCATCTGTAAGATGGTCTCTTCCTGCGTGCAGATTGCTGCGGCCTCTTACAGAAATAAAACAAGGAGACCGCTGTGCAATCCACGATCAAGATCCGTGGCATCGACGATGTCATCGCATTCATTGATGCCTGCCCAGGCATAAAAGGCAGAGCCGGCCTTATCTGGTGGCTCGCGCTGGGAGGCTTGTTCCTAGACGCATTTTCCAATTCCGCATTGAGCGCCGGGCTCGGGCCCATGACGCGGAACCTGCAGCTTGCCGCTTCGCAAGTCGCGCTGCTCACATCCTTTGCTTCTTGGGTCGCTATCGCCTTCAATCCCATCGGTGGTTGGATGGCGGACCGATGGGGCCGCATTCGCCCGCTGATACTCGCAAAATTCCTGGCGGTGATGGGTGCGCTGCTGGTGGTGTTCGCGCCTGGCTTCGAGGTGATCCTCGTCGGGCGCTTCTTTGTCGGCGCGGCCTACGGCATCGACTTTGCCATCGCCATGGCGGTGCTGGCCGAGTTCACGCCGGTCAAGCTGAAGAGCCGGCTCAATACCTGGCAGGGCATGTGGTACACCGCGGTCTGCAGCAACTTGTTGCTGGCGCTGTTGTTCCATTCGTGGAATGTGGGCGACGCCATCTGGCGTTACTCCGTGGCGGCTACCGCCATCTTCGGGCTTGGCATCCTGGTGCTGCAGCTCGCGTTCCTGGTGGAGAGCCCGATCTGGCTGGCCCGCAAGGAACGGCTGGTCGATGCCGCCAAGGCGATGACGCGGATCTATGGCCGGCCCTTTGTCGCCGCGCCGGTGGAGGAGCGCCTGCCTGTGCTCAACCAGGCAAAGCGCGGCCTGGCCAATGTGCTGCTGATCTTCCGCGGTGTGTATCTGCCGCGCACCATCCTTGCGGCGACGGTGCAGATCGGGCAGTCCATCCAGTATTTCGCGGTGGGCTGGTACCTGCCGCTGATCAGCGCGGCCTTGTTCGGCAAGGACTTTGTCTATGCCACGGTGGGCGCGCTGGTCTTCAACGTCTTTGGCATCTTCGGTGGCTTCATGTCGCCGCTGATCGGGCGCAAGCTTGGCTTGCGGCGCGCTTCCGCTTTCGGCTTCGCCGCCGTCTTCGTCATGCTGCTGATCCTTGGCCTGTTCAACGGCAAGATGCCGATCTGGGTGGCGGTGATCGTGCCGTCCCTGTTCATCCTCTTCCATTCGGGCGGCCCTGGCGCCAACGGCAAGAGCCTTTCGTCGCTGTCGTTCCGCAGCGAGCTGCGCGCGGGGGCCAACGGCATCATCGGCGCACTGGGCTCGACCGGCGCGGCGCTGGGCCTGCTGATCTTCCCGATCTTCCGGGAAAAATACGGCCTGGAAGCGACCTTTCTCATCCTCTCGATCGTCCCGCTGACGGCCAGCATCATCTGCTTTGCCATCAAGTGGGACCCGACGCGCACCACCATCAACCCTGACAACGAAGCCGATGCCCCGCAATTCAGCGGCGACGAGGCGCCCGCTCCGGCGTTCCTCAACCCGGCGATAGAGAAATCCCAACGATGAAGACCAACAGGAACGTCATCCTCGCCATCGATGAAGGCACGTCCGGCACGCGGGCGGCCGTGGTTGCCGCCGACGGCCATGTCTCGTGCCTCGAGTACACCATGCTGCAGGTGGACGCGCCCCGGCCCGGCGTGGTGGAGCAGGACGCCAACGCCATCCTGGAGAAGACCATTGCCGTGTGCCGCGCCACCATCGCACGCGCGCAGCAGGAACAGTTGCGCATCGTTGCGCTGGGCATTGCCACGCAGCGTGCTACCGCGGTGCTGTGGGATACCCGCAGCGGGCGGGCGATCGTGCCCGCCATGGTCTGGCAGGACACGCGCTATGTCAGCGAGCTCAGCGCGCTGGCGCCGGCCTGGGACAAGACGCTGATCGAGCAGGTCGGGCGCCCGGTCGGCGTGCGTTCTCCCTACCTCTGGGCGGCACGTCATCTGCGGGACACGCCCGAAGTGGCCGAGGCGTTCCGGGCGGGCAGCCTGGGGTTCGGGACCATCGACACCTGGCTGCTCTGGCATCTGTCCACCGAGCGCGCCTGCGTGACCACGCCGACCAACGTCACCTCCGCCAGCGCCTACGTGCTGGCCGAGCACCGCTATCACCTCGGCTGGCTTGATGCGCTGGAATTCCCGCACTCGCTGCTGCCCGCGTTGCGCCAGGACGCCGACGATTTCGGCCGCACGCGGCCGGAGCAGCTGGGCATCGACGTGCCGATCCTTGCCTGCGCGGGCGATCAGCTTGCCGGGGCCGCGGGGCTCGGGTGCCTGGAGCGCGGGCAGTCGATGTGCGTGCACGGCACCGGCAGCTTCGTGGACCTGGTGATCGGGCCGGAGCCACCGGCCAAGGCCGGCCTGTACGACGGCACGCTGACCATGACCGCGCGCCGGCAGTTTGATGTCTCGCATCTATCCGTCGAGACCTTCGTCGCCACCACGGGCTCGGCACTCAACTGGGTTTGCGAGAAGCTGCGCTGGTTCGAGAGTGCCAGACAGATCAGCGCACTGGCCGCCACCGTGGACTCCGCGCGGCGTGACCTTCCTGCCCGCGCTCACCGGGCTGCGTGTCCCGCAGATGCAGCCCGAAGCCCGCGCATCGCTGACCGGCATCTCCATGGCGAGCACGCAGGCCGAGGTGGCCTACGCCATCCTGGAAGGCATCGCGCATGCCGTGTCGTCGTGCATGGAGGCCAACGAGGAAGTCGCCGGCGTGCCCGTGTCCGAACTCATCGTGGGCGGCGGGCTCTCCGGCAGCGACGCATTGCTGCAGATCCAGGCAGACCTGACCGGCATGCCGATCCGGCGCATGCGCGAGACCGATCGCGCCAGCTTGCGCGGCATCGCCTTCTTCGCGGGCTCGTCGGGGCTGCTGTGGGACTCGCTGCAAGACGCCCGCGCCACCAATGAAACCGATGCCGTGTTCGCGCCCCGCCTGGGCGCCGACCAGCGCGGCGAGCGCCGCGCGCTCTGGCACGCACGGGTTGCGTCCGAACTGCGCCACGCGCAAACCTTCAACCACCAATGACCTGCCAGGAGATCGCCGAAACATGATGGTTTTTCCATCCAGAAGTCCCAGTCGGGACCGCGCCGGGATGACATCCACCGAACCGCTGCGCCTGGTCCGCCAGGAGCAGCTGGATCGCCTTGGCAGCGAGCCCTTCGACATCCTCATCGTCGGCGGCGGCGTAACCGGCGCCTACGCCGCGCTAGATGCCAGCCTGCGCGGCTATCGCGTAGCCCTGGTGGAGAAGAGCGATTTCGCCTCCGGCACGTCGTCCAAGTCCTCCAAGATGGTGCATGGCGGCCTGCGTTACATCGAGCAGGGCAACCTCGGGCTGGTGCGTCACTCCCTGCTGGAACGCCAGCGCCTGCGTAGGAATGCACGGCACCTGGTGCAGCGCCTGCCGTTCCTGTTTCCCGTGATGGAGAAGGATGGCGTGTTCGATAAACGCCTGTCCAAGGCATTCGAGAGCCTGCTGTGGACCTACGACCTGGCCGGCGGCTGGCGCGAAGGCATCCTGCATCAAAAGCTCACCAAGGCCGAGGTGCTGTCGCATTGCCCGACCTTCGACGAAGAGAACTTGCTCGGCGGCTTCATGTACTTCGATGCGCGCGTGGACGATGCCCGGCTCACGCTGAACATCGCGCGCACCGCGGCGTTCCACGGCGCGGCAGTGGTGAATCACGCGAAAGTAGTGGAGATCACCCGCAACGATCACGGCAAGGTCGATGGCGCCATCGTTCATGCCGCAGACCGCGAGATCCGCGCCAAGGCCGGCGTCGTCGTCATGGCCACTGGCGTGTGGCTGCGCGACTGGACCGGCCGCAAGAAGGGCGAGGAAAACACGCTGCACATCCGCCCGGCCAAGGGCGTGCACGTCGCCATTCCCTGGCTCAAGGTCCGCAACGATTGCACCGTGACCATCCCCGTGCCGGGGCGGAACCGCCGCGCCACCATCACGCGCTGGGGCAACGTCTCTTACCTTGGCACCACCGACGAAGACTACGAGGGCGACCTCGACGATGTTTGCTGCACCCGCGAGGAACTCGACTTCCTGCTCGATGGCGCGCGCTGGGCACTGAAGACCGACCTCAAGGCCGAGGATGTGCTGGGCAGCATCGCGGGCTGCCGCCCGCTGGTGGCGCCGCCCGGCGGCAAGACGCTGGAGATCAAGCGCAACCATGAGATCCATACCGCCGCCGATGGCCTCGTCACCATCGTCGGGGGCAAGCTGACCACCTCCCGGCACATGGCCGAGCAAACCATCGACGCCGCCCAGAAGGTGATTGGCCAGCGCAACAGATGCCGGACCAAATCCGCGTACCTGCTGGGTGCGGCCGGATATGACGCGCAGGCCATCGTGGCATCGGGCGGCCTGTCCGCCCACCTGGGCGAGCGTTATGGCACGGAAGCTCGCTTCGTCAGCGACATCCTGCAGGCCGATGCGCGCCTGCAAGCCCCGATTGTCGACGGGCTTCCCTATACCGAAGCCGAGGTTGTCTATGCCGCGCGCCACGAGCTGGCGGGGAGCGTGGACGACGTGCTCTCGCGGCGCATCCGCGCCCGCCTGATGGCGCGCGACGCCTCGGCGCGCGCCGCGTCCCGCGTGGGCGCGTTGTTGCAGGCCGAGCTCGGCCTGTCCGAATCCGTGGTGGCGCAGCAGGTCAATGCCTACCTGGCCGCCGTCGCACATGAAAAATCCATTCTACTTGGAGAGAAGCAATGATCAGCAAGGAAGCCATCAAGCGCGGCTACAACCGTGGCAACTACGTCGTCGGTGCGCACACGCCGCCGGCCTACGCGGCCACCATCAAGGAGACCTCCAGCATGCCCGGCATACCCGGCCTGCAACGCAACGCTGTCACCGTCGATGCCGCGCACATCGATGCGCTGCGCGGCGTGGCCGACGAGGTGCTCACGGACACCGGCAGCGTGGTGGCATGGACGCGCGACTGGTGGGCCGGCTCCATGATGAGCGAGACAGCTGGCCGGCCGGCCACGCCGCAGGCCGTCATCGTGCGCGTGTCCACCATCGGGCAGATCCAGGCCGTCATGCGCATCGCGCACGCGGCGGCGATTCCCGTGACGGTGTCGGCCGGGCGCAGCAACGTGACCGGCGCCGCATTGCCCGTGCGCGGCGGCATCGTGCTGGACGTGTGCGAGCTGAACAAGGTGCTGGACTTCAACCAGGAAAGCCAGATCGTCGAGGTGGAAGCCGGCCTGTTCGGCGACGTGTTCGAGCAGACCATCCAGAAGGACTACGGCATGACGATGGGCCACTGGCCGTCGTCCTTCGCCATCAGCACGGTGGGCGGCTGGGTGGCGTGCCGCGGCGCCGGCCAGCTCTCCACGCGCTACGGCAAGATCGAGGACATGGTCTTCGGCATGGATGTCGTGCTGGCCGATGGCAGCCTGATCAGCGTGGGCGGTTACTCGCGCGCCGCGCTCGGCCCGGACCTGCAGCAACTGTTTATCGGCTCGGAAGGCACGCTTGGCGTGATCGTGCGCGTGCGCCTGAAACTGCATCGGCTGCCGGAGTACGGCCGTGCCATCGCCTATGGTTTCAAGACGTTCGCCATCGGCCTGGAAGCCTGCCGCGAGATCATGCAGCGCGGCGCCAATCCCGCGGCCCTGCGCCTGTATGACGAACTGGAGAGCCGCGTGCAGTTCAACCTGCCCGACACCAACGTGCTGCTGATCGCCGATGAAGGCGCGCGCGAGATGGTCGATGCGGTGATGGCCATTAGCGAATACGTGTGCAAGGAGCTGGGCGATGCGCTGGAGAGCGAAGCGATCTTCGAGCGCTGGCTGGATACGCGCTACCTGACCGGCAAGAGCGCGGAAGGCTTCAAGCGCAGCCCCGGCTTTGTCGCCGACACGCTGGAGATGTCCGGCCCCTGGCGCGACCTGCCCGCCATCTACGCGGACGTGGTCAACGCCATCAATGCCGTGCCCGGCACGTTGGCCGGCTCCGCACACCAGTCGCATGCCTATGTGGACGGCGCCTGCCTGTACTTCTCGCTGCGTGGCGAAGTCGAGGTGGAGAACCGGGCGAAATGGTACCGCCAGGCCTGGGATGCCGCCAACGCGGTGTTGATCAAATACAATGCCGCGTTGAGCCACCATCACGGCATCGGGCTGCTGCGCGCGCCATATATGCGCGAATCGCTGGGCAGCGCGTTTCCGGTGCTGATGGCCGTCAAGCAGGCGCTGGATCCCAAGAACATTCTCAATCCCGGGAAGCTCGGCCTGACTGACGAGCTGCCCCACGACCCGGATCGGTAAGCACTATGGATAAGTCACTCGGGGCACGCCTGACGCGACACCCGGTCATCGCGACGCTCTTCGGTGTCGAGCAGGTCGATATCCTGATCGAGAGCCACGCCGAGGTCTGCATCGTTGCCAACGTGGAGCTGCGCAAGCTGCAGCCCGTCGTGGCCACGCTGACCAAGGCCGGCAAGTACGTCATCGTCAATATCGACAGCTGCGAAGGGCTGTCGCAGGACAAGGGCGGCGTCGAGTATTTAGCCGATATTGGGGTGACCAGTCTCGTCTCGACCCGGGTGGCCACCATCCAGCGCGCAAACCGGGCCGGCCTGATCACGATGCAGAAGGTATTCGTGACCGACCGCTCGACCTGGCCGCGCAGCGTCAAGGCACTGGAGCAAAGCGATCCCAACCTGGTGCAGCTGATGCCCGCACCCATGCTCGCGCATCTTTCCACCCAGGACCGCAAGGCGCTGCCGCCCATCGTGACCTCGGGGTTCGTCTGCAACAAGGACGATATCCGCAGCGCGATCCGGGAAGGCGCCGTGGCGGTGTCCACCAGCGACAGCAAGCTGTGGAACCTGGAACCGCCCGTGCTGAAATCCTGAGCCTGATCGAGCGAAAGCACGGCGATGCGTGCTTTCGCTCGCTGGCCGGCACTCAGGCCCTGGCGCCGTCGGTGTAGACGTCGAAGTTGCGCGCCGGATCGGACGATACGCCGCTGCGGTCCATCCCGGCGATGGTGCGGCCACCATCGGTATACGGGTCGACCTGGCGTGCGCCTTCGCCGAACGAGTCGAACTTGCCGGTGCGGCCGCCGTCGGTGTACGGGTCGACTTTGCCGACACGGAAGTTGTAGCCGTAACGGTCACCGTAGAGGGCGCGGTCTTGTGGGGTGGCGGCTTGGGCGGCACCGGCGAGCAAAGCGGCCGCAAGCGCGGCGGCGGTGATGGCGGCATTGGCAGATTTGTTGTGCATGGCGTGCTCCTTGAAAGCGGGGTTCGGCATCTATGCGCCGTTGGATCTCGTGGGGTTGAAGGGGGGCAACGGGGAAAAGGTCATAGCGGAATGACCTTGGGCTCGCCGGAGTCGGGCCCCATCGTTGGCCCGTGATAGAACGGCGAGCCGCACGGGAACGGCCGCAGGACCGCGGGCATCTCTGGCATCGCTGGCATCCCTGGCATCTCGGGCACCTTCGGAAACTCGCCATAGCCGGGCTCCCTGCGGATGATCATGGGCATGGGGTAGACGCCGGTGCCGCCGGTCACGGCAATCCGGGCGGCCTGCTCAAGTTCGCTGAGACGGGGCAGGTTCCCGATGGATAGGGTGGACATGGTTATCTCCTGAGTGGGTTGTGGTGGAGGAGCGCCGGGCTCAGCGCTCCTCGTTCACTACGCACGCGGCATGCCACGGCTCAACGCCGCGCAGTGTGCGCGGGCGGGCATAAATCCGGCGGGAAATGATGGTGCGGCGCCAACACGCTGCGCAAGGAGTCGGTGGCACCCAGACACCTGCGCTGGATCATGCGGGAGGGGATGGCCTTGCTGGCATGGGGTTATCGCCGGAGCACACGATCTCCACATGCGCCTGGCATGCAAGCTGCTCGCCATTCACGCCCATCGGGCCGGCCTGAAGGGGAGCGCGCTGGCCGATAGCAGGCCAGCGCTGCAGGCAGCCGTGAGCCGCGCCGTACAAGATGTGGCCAGGCAAAGGGAGGGCGGGCGTGGCGCGCAAGCGTCCGCCACGCCTGTGGATGCGGTCAAGCCCGCGCCGCCAGGCGCGCCTTGATCTTCTGGCCGAGCGGAAACTGGATGCTGCCATCCCTGTGGAAATCCACGTCCCGCACCCATTCCATTTTTCCCGTCGACAGGCGCCAGTAAAACAGGCGTGCGGATCCGTGATCCAGGTTCACCCGCACAGCGTTGAAGCTCTTTGGGTACTTCTCGTGGGTGTATAGCGCACCGGCGGCGAAGCGGAAATTCGGATCCGCATCCAGTTGCCGCAGGGACGCGCCGTGGGGATCGTGCTCATGCCCGCGAAGCACGAAATCGAACGATCCCAGCTTTGCCCGTTGGTAAAGAATGTCGTCCCGGATAAACCAGTCCGACTCCGCGGGATGATGCAGCAGCAAGATGCGCAGATCCGCGCCGGCCAGCCCGTCGATGCTGGCGTCGATCTGCGGCACGCCAAGTATCAGGTTGTCGCGATCCCCGTCAGAGCTGCAGCGCCAGGCCGAGTTCATGCCTGCTACGCCAACCGTGATGCCGCTGTGCTGCCATGTGTCGGTGTAAAAGTACCCATGATTGATGGCGGGCTGGCCCAGCGCCTGGCACTTGCCAAGGAAAACGAAATAGTTCTCCAGCCTGGCAAACACGCGATCGCGATCGTCCTTGCAGGCCGGGGAGGTGAGGTAGTCGATGATCGCCTCGTTGCCGGTGAGCCGGGATTTGGCGCTTTCCTCTTCCCGGGTGAAGCGCTTGACGACGCCCCGGTCGACATCGTGATTGCCCGGGACAAACAGGAAGCGAGCCCGCTTGTTGGGTAGCTTGTCCCGCAATTGCGTGAAGAAATCAAAGGACTTGTCAAACTCCGCGGGCGTCCCGGTCTTGGATATGTCGCCGGTGACAAAGACGGCATCCGGCTTGAGATCGTCATCGTCAAGGACGGATTCGAGATCGTCCAGGAACGCCTTCTTCACGCGGTCCTGGCTGCCCGCATGGGCGTTCGCAGCGGTTTCAAAGTGCACGTCCGACAGATGGAGCCACGTGAATTCGCGCCCGTCGCGCCGGATCAGCACCTCGTGCTCGCTGAAGTGACCGGAGCGCACGCGAAAGCAGATGCGGAATTCCGACTCTTCCTGCTCGGCCAGCGCGGACGCGTTCGCCAGGGCCAGGATACTGGCGGCGATCTTGCTGCTGCTCTTTAGCGATACCTTGGTGCATCCGTGCCGGATGCTGGTGATCTCGATGGCGCCAGGTTCAACGCCGAGTACCGCGTGAAGGCGCGCGAGAAAATCATCGCGCACCCCCAGGAATACCTCGGGCTCCATATTGAGCACCAGCGTGATTTCGCTTTCGTGTTCGTCGCCGGGACTATCAGGAAGATGTGCCATCTGTCGCTCCAAGCGCCCCGCTCTCGATGCGATGAGGCGCAGTCATGTGACTTGCTGGGCAAATTGGCTCTATCTATGCACTACCTTGTCCTTCGGTCAGTGCGGGAACGAACATAGGGGGGCTGTAGAACGGGGCGCAGATGCGGCTCCGGCGGCATGGCACCTACATCCCCTTGAACGCGTCGGCATAAAGCCGGCTGACGCCCAGCTTTTCCGGCCGGTCGCGCAAGGTCAGGGTGAGCTTGCCGCTGTCATCGCGCAGCGCGCTGGCAATGGCCGTGCAGCGCACGATGGTGCTGCGGTGGACCTGCCAGAAGCACGCCGGATCGATCCGCATCTGCAGCTCCCGCAGCGACATGCGAATCAGGTGCTCGCGCTGCGCGGTGACCACCCGCACATACTTGTCCGCGGCCTCGAAATACAGCACCTCGGCAATCGGCACCATCGTGATGGTATTGCCGGCGCTCGCCTGGATCACCTGCAACGGGCTGGCCGCCGGCGCGGCGAGCGGCTTGGGCATGCCGGCGCCAAGCAGCGCGCGCAGCTGGTCCATGGCGGCGTCCAGCGACGGCGAGGCCGCCTGCGGGGCCGCACGCTGCTGCAAGGTGGCTTGCAGGCGCGCGCAGGTTTTTGCCAGGCGCTCTGCCTGCACGGGCTTCAGCACATAGTCGACGGCCGCATGCTCGAACGCGTGCAGGGCGTATGTGTCGTAGGCCGTCACGAAGACGATGAGCGGGAACGGCCTAGCGGAGTCGGGCCAGTCCTCGGCCAGGGTTTGCGCTGCCTCCAGCCCGCTCATGCCGGGCATGCGGATGTCCAGGAACAGCAGGTCCGGCTGCAGCGCGAGCGCCTGGGCTACGGCAGCATCGCCGTCGCCTACGGTGGCGACGATGTCCAGCTCGGGCCACAGGCGGACCAGCTCCGCCTGGAGGTCCGCGGCCAGCAGCGCTTCATCTTCGGCGATCAGGGCAGTAGTTTGCATGGATGCGATAGAGGGCAGGGGGCGGCAGTGGGCCAGTCGGGCGGTCGGGCAGTTGTTCAGTTGGTCAGGATACGGGAAGGCGCAGGATGGCCAGCGTGCCGCCGTCGGCATCCCCGGCGGGCAGCAACTGGAAGCTCGCCGCGTTGCCATAGAGTTGGGCGAGCCGTTCACGCACCTGCGAGGTGCCAAAGCAATCCGAGCCGGGCGGCAGTTCGCTCAAGCCCGCGCCGGTATCGCGCACGCAGAGCACCAGTTCGCCGCCTTCGCGTCGCGCCGTCACCTTGATCCAGCCGCCCGATACGACGGGCTCCAGGCCGTGCTTGATGGCGTTCTCCACCAGCGGCTGCAGCAGCAGCGGCGGCACCGGCAAGCTGGCGAGCCCGGCTGGCAGGTCGAGCTCGATCTGCAGCCGCGCGCCCATGCGCACCTGCATCAATGCCAGATAGTCCGCGATGCGATCGAACTCACAAGACAGCGGATGCGGGCCGGAGCGCGAGGCCTGCAACGTGGCGCGCAGGAACGAGATCACCTGGTTCAGCATCACCTGCGCGCCCTGCGGATCCTGGCCGATCATCACGCGCAGGTTGCCCAGCGTGTTGAACAGCATGTGCGGCTCCAGTTGCGACTCCAGCAGCCGCAGCTGATTCTCCGCGGCGCTGCGCATGGCCGCCTGCGCGCGCGCCTCCGCCGCCGCCAGGCGGCCGCGTGCATAGTGGAAGTAGGAGATGGCGAATGCCAGCACCAGCACCACCGTCATGCTCAGCAGCAGGGCGCGCGGATTCTGCGCCAGATCCGCCGGCGCGCCATGGCCGCCGGTCAGCACGTCGCCGATCGCATGCCCGCCGAAGTAGCCCGCCACGCCCGACACGACAATCCACGGGGCCATCCACTTCCAGTCCGGCCAGCGCCGCTGCGTGGCGGGCGCGCCGGGAGTGGCCCCTGCCGAGTGATCCGGCAGCCAGCGCAGCAGTCCATAGCGGCCCACCTTTATCAGGAACTGGATCATCACCGTGATGCAGAGGGAATAGGCCAGGCTCGCGCCAAACGGCTCGCGGAACAAGATGGTGAAGAAGCCGGCGGCGCCGAACGCCACCGGCACGCCAATCCGCAGTTCGCGCCACAGCCAGGCCAGTTCCTTAGCGGGATAGCGCGTGATGCGCTGGGGCCGGATGTCAGCCACCGGCAACCCCCCGCGACATCTCGGCCTGAGGGCGCCGCGCGCGTAGTTCCGCCGTGGTATTGCCCTCGCCATGCGGCGTCCAGCCCGGCGGCATGAACAAGTACCCGAGGAACGCACGCAGGCTGCGCGCCCCGGCCAGGTCGCGCAACAGATGCACCCACTGCGTGAACTCGATCCGCAGCGGATTCACGCTCTCGATCGGATGCACCAGGCCATACCGGCAGGGCAGGTCTTCGCGCTCTTTCACGTAGGTGCCAAACAAGCGATCGAACACCACCAGCACACCGCCATAGTTCGCATCCAGATACTCAAGGTTGGACGCGTGATGCACCCGGTGCGCCGATGGCGTATTGATGATCCCCTCCAGCCAGCCCAGCCGCGGAATCCACGTCGCATGTATCCAGAACTGATAGAGCAGGTTCAGCGACAACACGGCAAACACAATCCGCGGCTCGAAGCCAATCCACGCCAGCGGCGCGAAGAACAGCGCCGTGCCCGTCAGCTTGCCGAGAATCCCGATGCGAAACGCAGCCGACAGGTTCAGCTGGTTCGGCGAGTGGTGCACCGCGTGGTTGCTCCAGAACCATCGCACCCTGTGCGCCGCACGGTGATACCAGTAGTAGCAGAACTCCTGCCCGATAAAGAGCAGCGGCAGCGCGATCCAGCCGCTGGGATGGATCGTCATCAACCGGTGCTCGAAAGCCAGCCGCACCAGTGGCGCCGCGATCGACAGCGGCAAGGCAATCCCCACCGCAATGCGCGCCACCAGGTCCAGCGCCGACACACCGAACGCCCGCCAGTCGTAGCGCTGGCGGCGCGACAAGATGATGGCCTCGATCAAGGCGAATGCCAGCACCGACGGGGCCGCGATAAACAGCTGAAACTTCTCGAGTGCGTTCATGACTGCAGGCCTGGACGTAGTTCGGGACAGCGGTTGCTGGCTTCAGTGGCGGCCTGAGTGATCAGCCCGGCACGCTGTTGGGCATTGCCTGCCGGGTCAGCCTCCAGGTGGCCAGGCTGCGTGACAGAAAGATACCGCTAACGGCACCGTAGATAAAGCCGATCGGCATCGCCACGCCACCTTGCCACAGCAAGCCGGGGTTCACTGCCATGGCAACGTTTGCGGCAAAGCGGGTGATGAACAGGCAGAGGATCAACCCCAGCGGCACCCAACTGCCGGGCACCATCAGGCGGCGATCCGCCTCCAGCCAGCGAATGCCGTTCCATGAGCCGATGGCGTTGGCCAGCGTCATGGCGGCAGCCACGCCGACTCCCCATCCAAGCAGCGCGAGCGGCTGCCGCGAGAAGGCCGAGATGACACCGCCCAGCGAGACCAGTGCCATGGCGATGGGCACTGCCGTGGCGCGGGCCGGCGTCATCCGCCTGGGGACGGTTTGCGAGAGGCCGAGCGCGATCAGGCCCGCGAGCAAGGCCCAGACCCGGAGGGGCGTGTGGTGGAGGATTCCGGTGAGCATGGCGGGCTTCCAGTCTTGTCAGCGTCTTGTCAGGGGGAAACGCGATGGTGCTCATGTTCGGCGCACACCTGCGCGGTGGGCAGGTCACTGCGATGAAACGCCGGATGGTGTCGCGAAGTGTAGGCGGTGCCGGGCGAGTCACCAACGCGTGGCTGCCAGCCGGGCGCGTGGCAGCTGGTGCCGGGTGTACCCAGCTTCGCTTTCGGGGGAGTGCCAATTGGCCTCTATCCAGGCTGAGGAAATCTGGCCATGGAGATATCCGCCAGGTATGACCCATCGGGCAGACGTATCCGCTTCTCGAAACGTCCCTCCTGAACAAAGCCAAAACGCACATAGGGAATGCGAGCTCGCAGGGAATACCCGTATTGGAAGAACCAGCCAGCCGATCATAATCATGATAATTATGATCATAAATAGGCTGCAAGCGATGTCCAAGGATCCCAAGCCCAAAATATCGGGCACCAGGCGCGTGAAGCGCTCCGACCAGGTGGTCACCGACATCAAGCGCTGGATCGTCCAGACGCACCAGAAGGTGGGGGACAAGCTGCCGCAGGAGGCCGCGCTCATCGAGCAGATGGGCGTGGCGCGCGGGACCGTGCGCGAGGCGCTGGCCGCCTTGCAGGTGCAGGGCCTGGTCACCGTCAGCACCGGGCCCAACGGCGGCGCCACGCTGGCGCAGCCTTCGTACGACCGCTGCCTGGAAGCCGTCTCCAACTTCCTCTACTTCCAGCCGGTCGATATCGCCACGCTCTACGCCCTGCGGCGCGCGGTGGAGCCCGAGCTGGCTGCCAACGTGGCACTGCGCCTGACCGATGCCGACCTGGCCGATCTCGATGCGCTGATCGGCCTGAGCCATCCGGCGCACGGCGGCAGCGCGGACTGGAACGAGCGGCGCGAAGCGGACCTGCTGTTTCACGACCGGCTGACCGATGCGTGCAGCAGCCCCATGCTGGCGCTGTTTTGCCGCCTGCTCAACGACATCATTCGCCGCGTGATTGTCGTGCGCAACGCGCAGGAGAGCTTCGACCGCTTCGACGACGAAATCATCCACAGCCACTCGGGCCTGATGGACGCCTTCCGCGCGCGCGATGCCGACCGTGCGCGCGCGCTCATGCACGAGCATATGGAGCACGCCGAAGCCCTCGCCCTTGAGGCCGAATCACGCGTCGACCGGGGAAGCCTGCTGATGCACCCGAGCGACTAACCCGCCGTCGCGCGGGTTTTGCCCGCCGGCACCCACCGTCCGCCTCGCCGAACTCCCGCTTTGCATGGGGGGCGGGATCCTTTTGCCCGAAATTCCTGGAGTCCCAACGTGAACACCCCCGAAACGCTGTGGCGCTGGAGCGCCGTCGACATCGCCGCCGCCGTGCGCAGCCGCGACATCTCGTGTCGCGAGGCCACGGCCAGCGTGCTTGCACGCATCGCACAACTCAACCCGCGCATCAACGCGCTGGCAGAGGTGCTGGCCGAGGAAGCGCTGGCGAGTGCCGATGCGGCCGACCAACTGGTCGCGAGCGGCGCCCAGCTCGGCCCGCTGCACGGCGTGCCGGTCACCATCAAGATCAACGTGGACCAGGCGGGACACGCCACCACCAACGGCGTGATCCCGCAGAAAGACAATATCGCGCGCGAAGATGCGCCCGTGGTGGCGCACTGGCGCCATGCCGGCGCCATCATCGTCGGCCGCAGCAATACGGCCACCTACTCGTCGCGCTGGTTCACGGACAACGGCCTGCACGGCCGCACGCTTAACCCCTGGGATGCGGATATCACGCCCGGCGGCTCCAGTGGCGGCGCCGCTGCCGCGGTGGCTTGCGGCATGGGCGCGCTAGCCCATGGCAATGACATCGGCGGCTCCATCCGCTATCCGGCCTATGCGTGCGGCGTGCCCGGCCTGCGGCCGACGGTAGGCCGCGTGCCCGCCTACAACCCCAGCGCAAGCGCCGAGCGCAGCATCACGCCGCAACTGATGTCGGTGCAGGGCGCCATGGCCCGCAGCATGGCCGACCTGCGGCTCGGCTATCACGCCATGGCCCGCTACGACGCGCGCGATCCAGCGTGGGTACCGGCGCCGCTGGAGTTGCCGCCACCCGTGGGCCCGATCCGAGTGGCGCTCTTCAAGCATTGCCCGGGCATCCCCATCGATCCTGCGGTCAGCCAGGCGCTGGACAGTGCCGCGCAATGGCTACAGCAAGCCGGCTACGCGGTGGAAGAAGCCGCCTTGCCCGATTTCCTCGAAGCCGCGGTGCTATGGCGCACGCTGATCACGGACGACAGCCGCCGCAACATCATCGCGGGCGTGGAACACCACGGCGACGAAGCCATGCGGCGCAGCCAGCGCAACATGATCGAGGGCATGGCGCAAACCAGCCGCGATGGCTTTCTCGATGCGCTGGCGCGGCGCCAGACACTGGCGCGCAACTGGTCGGTCTTCCTGCACGACTATCCGCTGGTGCTGATGCCGGTGTCATGGCAGCGCCCCTGCGCGCAAGACGCGGACATCGGCACGCTGGAACAAACGCACGCGCTGCTCGATGCCCAGAGCCCGCTGCTCGCCACAGCCATGCTCGGCATGCCGGGGCTCTCGGTACCCACCGGCATGGCCGGCGGCATCCCCGTTGGCGTGCAACTGATGGCCTGGCGCTTCAGGGAAGACCTGCTGCTGCAAGCAGGCCAGGTCATCGAAGACGCAGCGCACTTCACCCCATTCACCGCCCGGTAATCCCCCGCAAACAAACCAGGAGCAACGCATGAACGACCACAACCCTCTCGACGCCGTGCGCCTCTCGCGCCGGGCCATGCTGGCCGGTACCGCCGCCGTCCTGTGTACCGGCAGCGCGATCTCGCGCGCGGCCTGGGGCCAGACCGTCTCGCGCATCATCGTGCCGTTCCCTGCGGGCGGGCCGGCCGATTTCATGGGACGCTTGCTGGCGGAGAAACTCAAGGACGCGATGGGCCGCACCGTCATCGTCGACAACCGTCCCGGCGCCGGCACGCGCGTGGCGGCAGAAGTCCTGAAGAACGCGCCCGCCGACGGCAATACTGTGCTGCTGGCGCCAGTGGATCCGATGTTCATCGGCCCGCTGATCTACAACAACATGCGCTTCAATCCCGTCACCGATTTCAAGGCGATTACCGACGTGGCTGGCGTTCAGTTCGGGCTGGCGGTGAGTGCAAGTTCGCCGATCAAGACACTGGCCGATTTTGTCCAGGCGGCCAAGGCCCGGCCTTCCGAGCATTCCATTGGCATCAGTACGGTTGGTACGCTGCTCCACTTCCTGGCGGTGGAGTTCGTCGCACAGTCCCATACGGGCAGCACGCTGGTGCCCTACCGCGGGGGCGGACCCCTTGTCACGGACCTGATGGGCAACCAGATATCGGCCGGCATGGACGCAACCACCACTTTCATGGAATACCACCGCGCGGGCAAGCTCCGCGTGCTGGCGGTGGCCGGCGACAAGCGCGCCGACGCGCTGCCCAACGTGCCCACGTTTGCCGAATCCGGATTTCCAAACCTGGTGACCTCGTCGCGTTACCTGCTGTACGTGCGCGCGGGCACCGCGCCCGACGTGGCCGCGCAATGGTACGAGTCCGTGCGCAAGGTCCTGGCCATGCCGGATGTCCGGGAGAAGCTGGGGCGCACGGGGTATGACCTGTTGCCTGGTGGTGCGCCGGATGAGGTTGCCAGGTATGCGAACGCGCTTGCCGCGCGCTGGACGCCGGTGATCAAGGCTTCAGGGTTCAAGGGGGATTGAGGGGGATTGAGGGGGGCGCCGATTCTCGACAAGCGGACGCAGCCCTCACGTTCGCTTGTTCAAGAAGCAACCTTCCCAAGAAAATCCCGCACAGCCCCGTTGAACAACGCCGGCCTCTGCAGCGGCGCGAAATGGCTCACCCCCGGCAGCAGGACCAACTCCGCCCCGGGGATGCTCCGCGCCAGGTATTCGGCATGTTCGCGTTTGATGAACTCATCATGCTCGCTCTGCACGATGGCTACCGGCACACGGATATCAGCCAGCGCGCGCGCGGGGTAGTTGGGCTGGGTCTTCATCATCTCGCTGACCGCGCCCACGAACGCAATGAACTCGTCCGGCGTGGCTGACAGCTGCGCATAGTCCATGGCGTGCCGGGCAAAGCATCGGTTAATGATCGCACCCGGCGCGATCTTCTTTGTGCCGCTGGGGTCCATGTTGCAGCCAAAGAAGAACACCCCCGCGATGCGCTCAGGGGCTGTCATGCCGAGGATCAAGGCGATGCAAGCACCGTCGCTCCAACCCACAATGGCGGCCTTATCAAGGTGCAAGGCGTCCATCACGGCCAGCACGTCGGACGCCATCAACTCATAGGTGAAGGGTCGCGCATCGCGCGTGCTGCGGCCATGTCCGCGGCTGTCAATGAGCACGGCGCGATGGCCGGCGCTGACCAGCGCCGGAACCTGATAGCCCCAATTGCCGCTATGGCCGAGACCCCCATGCAGCAGGATCACGGGCGTGCCGGCCCCGTACGTGGCGTACCAGATTCGGGCACCGTCATTGTCCACGAAGCCTGCATTGCCGGTGGCCGGCAGCGGCGCGGCGCCGTGCGCCTCGAAGTGGATAAGGTCGTCATCGAAGGATTCCATTTTGAAATGTCTCCTGGTGCAAACATGCGGCCAACGACATGACGATTGAGTGACGGCGACTACCGCGGGTCCCCGTTGCCATTTGCGATTCTACCTAGCGGCAATCCATTGGCTCAGAAACGTACGCCGCCCATGAGGTCAATGGCCCCACCTACGCGCACGCAAGCTGGTCTTTCGTCGCCAACGATTTCGCCTATAACTGTACGGTGGTACAAGTGGCACACCAATGCAAAGGAGACTTTCCATGGGCAAGCGCATTACCATCGACGTGGCCGACGGCAGCTTTGCCGCCTATCTGGCCACGCCATCCGCCAACGCACGCGGCACCGCCATTGTCGTGATCCAGGAAATCTTTGGCATCAACGCGGACATGCGGCAGACCTGCGACGACTTTGCCAGCCAGGGCTTCGTCGCCATCTGTCCCGACCTGTACTGGCGGCAAGAACCCAATGTGGAGCTGACCGACAAGACCGAGGCCGAATGGAAAAAGGCGCTGGCACTCTACACCGCGTTCGACGTTGACAAGGGCGTGGCAGACCTCGATGCCACCATCCAGGCCACACGCAAACAGCCGGGTGTGAGCGGCGGCGTAGGCACCGTCGGCTATTGCCTCGGCGGGCTGCTGGCATTCCTGACTGCCGTGCGCACCAACGCAGATGCGGCGGTGTCTTACTACGGCGTTGGCATCGACAAGCACCTGGCCGAAGCCGGCAAGCTGTCAGTGCCGCTGCTGATGCACATTGCGGAAGAAGACGAATTCGTGCCGCCGCAAGCGCGCGCAACGATCATGGAAGCCCTGCGCGACCGCCCCAAAGTCGACATCCATACGTACCCCGGCTGCATGCACGCCTTCGCGCGCAACGATGGCGTGCACTACAACGCCGACGCAGCCAAGGCCGCCAATGCGCGGACGCTGGCTTTCTTTCAAGCGATGCAGTAACCCGGCAGGGTTCACTCCAACCCGCAAGGAGATCATTCCATGAGTACGATCACTACCCAGGACGGCACGCTTAAGGTTTATAAGGGGCTGCCGCATGGGATGTGTACTACCAATCCCGATTTGATCAATCAGGATTTGTTTGAGTTTATTCAGGGGTAGGGGGATGACGAGGGGAATGGAGCAAATTTCCGGCGTTCCCATTGGCGACCGGGCTGCGCAAGCCGCTGATGTGCGAGATGTGTATGGTTTCTAGCCCCGCTGACGCGGGGGGTGTCTGTTGTGGGCGGGGTTTTGATGCTGCTGGCTGCTGGCTGCTGGCTGCTGGCTGCTGGCGCGGCTGGGCGATTTTGATGGTTGATGGGCTGGACGTGTTTTGGCGCTTCTAGCTGCTGTCGCGGCTGTACGGTGT